>CAZIQW010000237.1:0-4387 GCA_964541585.1 uncultured Dehalococcoidales bacterium
TACACCCTATCCTACACTCTTTCCCTACACGACGCTCTTCCGATCTCTTTCATCGGGGCCATGGTGGCGGGGCCGATAATAGGACTGGCCCGAAGCCTGGGAGGGGGTTACCTGACTCCGTATCTCTGGAACGGGATTAATGACATTATTCCTTTTGTTATCATTATCATCGTTGTGATGGTCAAACCTTATGGTCTCTTCGGAGAGAAAAGAATAGAGAGAATCTAGGCGAAAGGGAGGAAATTCGAAATACTTTGTATTTCGAATTTGGAATTTTGTAGATGAGCAGTTTACCCTGTGGAACCAGAAACTACAGTTATGCAGAAGACATGGCGATTGTCCGGACCAGAACCCAGTGGGTATTGATGATTGCTTTTATCATCTTGCTTTTTTCGGCACCCGCATATTTGAATAATTACTGGCTGAGCATAATCAATCTCTTCGGCATTACCCTTATTTCCATTATCGGACTTAACATCCTGGTGGGTTATTGCGGCCAATTGTCCATCGGTCATGCGGGGTTTATGGCAGTGGGGGCTTATACATCAGCCATTCTCACCAGCAAGCTGGGATTACCCTTCCCGGTAGCCCTTATCTCCTCCGGTATAATGGCCGGCGCCATAGGCTTAATTTTCGGCATACCCTCCGTAAGGGTTAAGGGTTTTTATCTGGCAATCACCTCAATAGCCGCGCAATTTATCATTATCTGGATTATTAATCACTGGACCAGCCTGACCGGCGGATTCAGCGGTATCAGTGTTCCTTATGCTTCCATCGGCGGTTTTTTATTCAATACTGAAGGAAGAGAGTATTTTTTGATTATCGGTATTGCCGTAATCTGTGTCTTTTTATCGAAAAATATAGCCAGGACCAGAGTGGGGCGCGCCTTTATCGCGATAAGAGACAATGACCTGGCGGCCGAAGTAATGGGAGTTAACCTCTTCTATTATAAGATGCTGGCTTTCTTCATCGGTTGTTTTCTGGCGGGTATTTCCGGTTCTCTGCTGGCTCACTGGGCAGGCTCCATAAGCACGGACCATTTCAGCTTTATGAACTCGATATTATATGTGGGTATGATTATCATCGGCGGATTAGGCACTGCCCTGGGCCCTATCCTGGGAGTCGGTGTTATTCAGTTGATGCAGGTGGGGATGACACAGCTGACTCCGGCTTTACAGGTATGGCTGCCGGGAATGCCCACCGGTTTTGCTACCGGTATTACCCCAATGCTGTTTGGTCTGGTGATAGTTCTGTTTTTGATATTTGAACCCCGGGGGCTGGCACACCGCTGGAATTTGCTTAAAGCCTCATATCGATTATGGCCGTTCTCATATTGAGCCAATTATCAGTTGCCGGTCCTGATTAGTGAAAATAGATATTTTGTTCTGGATGTCAGAGGCGCTCCCAACAACAGCATGGGGACTCGAAACTCCAAATTCGAAACTAAAATAAAAAGGAGACTCAAATGAAGAAAGGTTACACCAGGATGGTGATTTTGGCAGTAAGCCTGGTAATGGTACTGGTGATGCTGCCGCTGGCAGGAGCCTGCAGTGAATCGTCGAGCCCAACCCCCGTAGCCCCGGCTACTCCGGCAGGTTCGCAGGTATTAAAAGTCGGGATGATTCTGCCTGCAACCGGCGCTGCCGCGGAGAAGGGTAAACCGGGCGGCGATGCGGTAAAGGACGCCATGGAATACATTAACAAAGAATTAAACGGGGCCAATGGTTACCCTATCCAGATTTTATGGAGAGACAGCCAGTACAAAGCTGATGTTGTGGCGACGATTGTCAGAGACTTCATGAATAATGGTGCTTTGATGTTCACCACTATGTCATCCATGGAAATGACGGCAGCAATGGCAACCGCCAACCGCTCCGGATTTCCCGGTCTGGTAACTTTCGCCGCTCCCAACAATGTTGAGCCTCCGGAGCATATTTATGCTCATATGCCGGACTATGCAGACGGCTGGGTGTCCTTTGCCAATTATTATCTGGAGAACATCTGGGAAGGTCCCGGCAAGCCCAGGATGGCCCTGCATCTGCTCAACAACACCACCGGTTCCAGCGTTAAAGATGTAGCCAGTGCCCGGGCCGCCAGTATGGGAATCGAACTTGTGGGTATGGAAGAACATACAACCGATACTATTTCGGAAATGGGAAGCATGATCCGTATCCGGTCCTGGAATCCGGATGTCATCTACATTGCCAGTACACCCAAACCGACATCAGTAATACTCAAGAATGCTAAAGACCTGGGATTATTAACGGGTGGTGTCACGGTAGGTCTGGGACATGCTTCTCTTGCCAAGTCCCTGGTGGATCTGGCTGGTACGGATATCGTTGAAGGGGTTTATGGGACCTATCCCACGGTAACCTGGGATGATAATGCCCCCGGTATCGCCAAGGCTGCTGAATATGTGAAGAAAAACAATCCCGGCGCTTACGGGAATATGGACTATCTTTCCTGCTGGACTACCAGCCTGGTTGTGGCTGAGATATTGAGGAATGCAGTTGACAGCGTGGGGTATGATGTACTGTCCAAAGGCGATGCCAATGCCTGGAAAGCGCTAGAGCAGAGTGGTATCCAGACGCTCGGCGATTATGCGGTTGAGGGGCTTCAGGGTCCTGTCTCTTATACTTCGGGCAGCAACAAACTGGGCGATTCATTCAAAATCTATCAGATTAAGAGCGGAAATATTACTGCCATCAGTGACTGGGTCAAAGCAAGGTAAAGGTTAAATTCAGAATCTGAAATAACCACATGCAGAAGTAAGGAGTTGGGAGTCTTGAAAGGGAAAAGTGCACTCCCGGCTCCTGACTCCTTATTTAAGGCCGATTGGGGGATACTGAAATCCGGAATGCGGATTCAGTCTTTGGCATGTTTGCATTGGTTTTTTGATTATATTAAGCTAGGTAAGGAACGCTGTTATGCTTAGATTAAACAATATTGAAGTGACTTATCTGAACGTCATCCGTGTGCTGCACGGAGTATCAATGGCCGTGGAAGACGGACAGATTGTGGCGCTTCTGGGCGCCAACGGCGCCGGGAAAAGTACCACTCTGAAAGCCATCTCCGGTTTGCTATATATTGAAGAAGGTGAGGTTACCGACGGCAGTATTGAGTGGAATGGTATCAGAATTGACAAGAAAAAAGCGGAAGAAATAGGGAAAATGGGAATAATTCAGGCGCTCGAGGGACGCCGTGTCTTTGAGCATCTGACCGTAGAAGAAAACCTGATGGTCGGAGCTTTTTCCCGGAGAGACCGTAAAGCGATAAAGAGCGACCTTGAAATGGTCTATAATTACTTCCCCCGATTAAAACAGCTGCACAAAAATATTGCAGGTTATCTTTCCGGCGGTGAACAGCAGATGCTGGTGATAGGCAGAGCGATGATGGCGCGGCCTAACTTGATGATGCTGGACGAACCTTCTCTGGGCCTGGCCCCCATGATGGTTAAAGAAATTTACGATATTATCCAGCGGTTCAATACGGAAAGCAAAACTTCGGTATTGCTGGTGGAGCAGAATGTCCGCATTGCCCTCAGCATTTCTCAGTATGGATATGTAATGGAGAACGGACGCGTTGTGCTTGACGGAACGGCTGATTTTCTGAAAAATAATGAAGATGTCAAGGAGTTCTATATCGGTCTGTCTGCGCTGGGGACCAAGAAAAGCTACCGGGAAGTCAAACATTACAGGAGAAGGAAACGATGGCTATAGAGCAAGGGCAATATTTTGATGATGCGGAGATTATGTCTCCGCAAGAAAGGGAATATAATCAGAACCGGAGATTAAGAAAAGCCATCGAACATGCTTACAGGCATTCAATCGCAGCCAGAAACCTGATGGATTCTGCGGGTGTCAAACCTTCTCAAGTGCTTACTTCAGAAGACCTGGAAAAAATTCCGGTTATCCGAAAAACCGATTTAATGGAGATGCAGAAGGCCAGTCCTCCATTCGGAGGCTTGCTGGCTATCCCTCAGGAAGATGTAGAGCGAATTTTTATTTCGCCGGGGCCGATTTATGAGTACCAGCCTGCCGGGATTCAATGGTTTGCCCGTTCCTTTTACGCAGCCGGTTTTCGCAAGGGTGATATAGTGGTTAATACCTTTACCTATCACATGTCGCCAGCCGGAATATTATTTCATGAAGGTCTCAGGCAGTGCGGGTCTACAGTGGTGGTGATGGGTACGGGGAATACAGAGGCGTTAATCCAGGCTATGCTGGACCTGAAAATAACCGGTTTTGTGGGGACGCCCACCTTCCTGATGACAGTTATCAAGAGAGCGGAGGAGATGGGATATAATTTCAGCCGGGATTTTGCGGTGAAGAAGACCTGGTTTACCGGCGAGATGCTGCCGCCATCGCTGCGAAGAGTATTTGAAGAT
>CAZIQW010000238.1:0-4382 GCA_964541585.1 uncultured Dehalococcoidales bacterium
GCAGATTCTGCCAGTAAAATTCACTCCGTCATAGTAAAACTCGTCGCCGATTTTGTAGTTAAAGTGGCAAGGATATTTCTGCTCATCTCCCTCAAAAGAAACCATTGTGCATTTAACTTTAAACACAGCAAGCAACCTCCGGTTTTCAGTTTGTATCCACTTTGCTTTCAGTTAATACAGGAAAATATTCCTGCATTAACAATCAGCCTCAGATTATCTTATGATTATTCCGATACACGCGGGCACCCGGAAAATATTAAATACAACCGGTCAACGGTCGGGGTTATTGACAATAATGCTGTTTACCCCGCTGCCGATTTGGTGGGCAGCACGTTGAATCAGAGTTTCCAGGCAGAATTCTAATTGATTGAGATTTTCTTCGGACAAACCGGACATTATTTGATGAATTGAGTCCATGACCATGGTTTTCTCCAGGATTTCCTGCCCTTTTGGAGTCAGTACGACCTTTACAATCTTCCTGTTATCCGGGTCTTTAACTCTTTTAACCAGCTGCTTCTTTTCCATTCTGTTGATAAGGGAAGAGATTGTGTGACTTTCCCGAAAAAGATATCTGGCTATCACGGTGGGAATGGCTTTGCCTTTTAAAGCGTTGACCACAAAGAGCAACCGGGCCTGCTCGACAGTAATATCATAATGATTAAGCTCTAATTCCCTGGCTCGATATATGGCATGACGGGTATGGTTCAACAATATCCAGAGATGATATTCTTTTTCTAAATCAGGGCTGCTAAACAATGCGTTTTTCTCTCCTTATATACTCTGGCCATAAAATACCTGAGATATTCCGGGAGGTGTTGATGAAGGCACTCGCAGGATCAGATCTAATTGCTTTCTTTGACGTAATCTTATCCACCTCTTTGCCGGTATATTCTCAGGCTTGCTCCGGGCGTTCTGGTAATTAATCAAGCATGGAGGGGCCCTTGACACGTATGGTATAATTTAATATATCTTATTCGATGAATTTTGTCCAGTACTTTTATAAGCGTTTGCTCCTTGTCGTCCTCAGGGGTTATGCCCCCGAAAAACAGCTTCAGTTTGGGGAGAAAATATTTAAAGACGGCATACTGTTCGTGATTCCTGTGCTCCGGCGGGGTGGTCTTCGGCAAAGGCGACTTCGATTCGCGGGAAATGTATAGAAGAGTACTCCGGCAGGGAGAAAAGGGGGAAACATAATTGAACTGAAATAAAATCAGTCAGCTGATTCAAAAAAGAAGGAGGAATGTATGAAGATTGTCAAGATAGAGTGTATTCCGGTGATGATTAAGTACAAGCGAGCCAGCGTCATGGGTGGGCGCGTCATACCTGGTTCTGAGCCTGTGGTTGTCAAGATGCATACGGACGAGGGTATTGTCGGTATTGCTGAGGCCGGGCATGCCTCACTGGGGTATATCGGGGAAGGCCAGGACTCCGTTATGGGAATCATCAATGACCTTTTCGGTCCCAAGGTTTTGCTTGGTGAAGACCCCTGCCAGATAGAGCGTCTGGTCAACAAATGTTATCGTATGACCAAGCACAATAATGCTGCGGTGACTGTCATCGATTATTGTCTGCACGATATCGTCGGCAAGAAGTACGGCGTACCCGTTTACCAGCTGCTGGGTGGTCTGAGCAATCCCAAAATACCGCTGGGCATGGTGGTTACTTTTGGGGAAACAGACTTTGTGGTGCGCAAGGCCAAGGAAATTAAAGCTGCCGGTTTTAAAAGCGTCAAATTGAAGCATGGCAGCATCGAACAGGATGTTGCGAACGTCAAAGCTGTCCGGGAAGCTCTCGGCCCTGATTATAAGATAGGCATTGATATCAATGGTGGATATGACTACTTCGAGGCGCTGGAAGCCCTCTACAAGCTGGAGCCTTATAACCTTTTCATGTGCGAGCAGCCGGTACCGTGGTGGGATATCGACGGTCTGGCTCGTCTACGTCAGAAGGTAAGGACGCCGATAGCTGCCGACGAGTCCGCCACCGAGCTCAACCATTTATTGCAAATCACTCAGAAGAATGCTGCCGATGTTCTTTTCATCAAAGTAGCCAAGGTGGGGGGTCTGGTTATGGCCCAGAAATGGGTGGCTATAGCCCAGGCGGCTAACTTACCAGTAATGTGCGGCTGTCTGGTCGGCTCCGGGTTCGAGGCGGCGGCTCAAGCACATTTCCTGGCGGCAAGCGACTGGATGGGACGCATTGAGCATGAGAGCAACGGTCCGCTGCATATGCATGATATCTATAATACGGTTAACCCGCCGCTCACCAACGACCTGGCCAAGAATCCGCCTCGATATGAGGACGGCTATCTCTACCCTCCGGACGGTCCCGGACTGGGAGTAGAGTTAAATGAAGACCTGATGAAAGAACTGATAACTCCCGGTAGAACACCAACCATGATTGAATTAAAATAACTAATCTACTCTATTGACAAGAGGCTTTTTAATGGTATAATACTTTCTAATACCTCGAATTCGATGATGTATCCCGATAGTCGGGTTCGTTTATAGAATCCCAGACCATATCCATGCCAGGAAGTTGGTGTCCGGGGACAGGACAGGGGGAGTAAAGGAGCTTGGGCTCCTTTACCGTATCGCAATACGAGACAGGTTTACAACGGTACGGCGCCTCCGGATTCAGGCAATTGAAATAACCCCTGATTAATGGTTAAAGGTATTGTTTTTCGGACAATTTTTCGGTATATTATCTGATACATGTTCTTTAAAAGATAAAACTTAAACCGGTTTTCATCCTCTGGTTTTGGATCCGTCAAGGATATTAAACGATTCATAATTAAACGATTATTTAAAAAAATAATTATACCGTATCCAAGAGTCGCAAAAAAAATGGAGGAGAAGCAAACATGAAAAGGTTTCTGGTAATCATTATGGTCCTCATGCTGGCGAGTGCACTCATACTGGGCGGATGTTCCAAGCCCGCACCGGCACCGGCACCAGCACCTGCGCCCGCACCGGCACCCTCTCCGATCGTAGCACCGTCACCGTCACCGGCTCCGGCACCCGCACCATCCGCACAGCCACAGACCGGTGGTGTTCTCAAAATGGTGTTAAACATGCAGATGAGCAACTTCGGCTATACACCTACTATGACAGGTGGCATGTCTTATCCCACTGATGTGGTTTATGAGAGTCTGGTATTTCCTAATATGATTACCGGTGAATACGAACCCCAACTGGCTGAGTCGTGGGAGATAGATCCGGACGGGAAATTTATCACACTTAAACTGAGGAAAGGGGTCAAGTTCCACGATGGTACTGACTTCAATGCTCAGGCGCTCAAGGACTACCATGAACTGAAAATGAAAGACTTGAAAGGCTGGATGAGCAACGTAACCTCTCAAGAAGTCATTGATTCGCATACTTTGAAGTTAAACACCACCTTTATCGACGTTAACTTTATGGGCAATTTAACCGAACAGATTTCTTCACCCGCCCATCTGGCTAAAGGTAAAGATGCTGTGTCCTTCCATCCGGTAGGAACCGGACCTTACAAATTTGCTGAATTCAAGCGGGACGTTGTTCTGAGATACGAAAGATTTGATGACTACTGGGGATATAAGCCGAATCTCGATGCGGTTGAGATCGTTTTCGTGCCGGATCCTGAAACCCAGGTAGCCGTTGTCCTGGCCGGTGAGGCGGATATAATTTATAATTGTCCGCTGAAAGATACTGCCAGATTTAAGTCGGAGGGCTTTAACCTTCCATCCGCATTCGCAATATACAACGGTTTTGCCCCGGACACTGCCAATCCCGACTCACCGCTGGCCAACCCCACAGTGCTTGAAGCCATAGAATGTGCCATTGACAGAAAAGGCATTGCTGACGCTCTGGGATACGGGTATTTGCATCCTATGGATAGCGTTATTCCCTCTAATATTGATGGATATGATCCCAGCATAGGCCGGAAGTACGATCCGGAAAAAGCCAAGCAGCTGCTGACGGAAGCCGGTTATCCTGACGGCTTTGAGACTACCATTGTAACTTCGGCGTTTGCCTTTGCCGATACCATAGTAGCCATGCAGAGCGACCTGGCCAAAGTGGGAATTAAAGCCAAGATAGATGCTGCTGACATGGGAAGGTGGACGAGTTATCGTGCTACCGGGTGGAAAGATACCCTGCTGTACGTTCACGGAATTTATGGACAACCCTTTGATTACTATTTCTACCGCACCTGGGCGGCCGAGCGAAAGGATTACGTCAGTGTGGCAAGGCCGGCCGGGTTTGACGACAAGCTTAGTGCCCTGATAGCTGAGAGTGACCCCAAGGCCCGGGAAGCCAAACTGCAGGAACTGGCAAAGGTAATGCAGGACAGCGGCAAGATCGGAAGAGCACACGTCTGAACTCCAGTCACCGCTCATTATC
>CAZIQW010000239.1:0-4335 GCA_964541585.1 uncultured Dehalococcoidales bacterium
CGGGGTATGAATTGCAGTCAGATTGAGCTTGCGGATGCGGAATTCCTGACCATCTTTGAGGGTATTGCCGTATTTCCATTCCAGCCAGGGGCCGTGGTAGATTTCGGCCTGCGTATCTTCGGCCAGCTTAACGGAACCGATTACATAATCTTCATTCCGGTGTGTTTCCAGAATGAATTTGATTTTTAATCCATGTTTGAGGGCGAGGTCCAGATAAACCCGGGTATCGCGCCGGGGGTCAATCACTGCCGCAGCACTGCCTGAACCGATAAAATAGGAATTATGGGCCAGTCCTTCCGATTTAATTCGTTCGAAAATCATGAAAACCTCTATATTTTGATAAGAATCTTATCGCCTTCTACGATAACCGGATAAACCGGGAGAGGCCTTTTCCGCGACCTTACCTGGTCTACTGCGACCAGAGGGGAAGACCAGTTTGTCCAGCGGACCACGTGGCCGTCTTTCAAATCGAATTGTGATTGGTGGCGAGGGCAGGTAACGATAGAGCCTTCCAGCTTGCCCCGTGACAGGCTGGCTCCCATGTGGGGACACCGGTCATTCGCCGCATAGTAGTTGTTGCCGACCCGGGCTAAAAGGATTTTTTTATCCTGTACCTGTATCATCTTCATTTCACCGGGTTGAAGGTCCCCAATCTTTCCCGCTTCAACCGTGTTGTCGACTGCCATGCTCATGATTTACCTCCATAGATGAAAAGCTGCAACCCGCCTGTCCATTACAATTTCTGCCGGCTCCTTCCGGGGGCCGCCGGGCTATTGAAATGAAGGTTAAAATATTGAGTTTCTCAAATATATTATATTATGCTATCTGGCTTTCCCGATGACCTCTTCCACCCATTTATAAGCTGCAATCATGTACGGGAATCCGGCAGTGGTGAAAGCCAGAAGTACTACATGGCGTATCTCCTCGGGGGAAATACCTTCCTCCAGCGCTCTCCGGGTATGAGAGCGGACGCCTCCTTCTGAATTAAGGCCGATGGCGATGCCCAGTTTTATTAACCGGCGTGCTTTTTTATCCAGGGGTCCGGCCTTGTGGCAAGTATTCGCCAGAGTGTCATAAGATTTGTTTATTTCCGGGTACTGTTTAATAAAGTCCTTATAGATATCTGGTAAATAACCCATAGTTTCCTCCTGTTTTTATCATACTTGATGATTATTGAACGCGTGAATCACTTAACAGGCAGCCAGGCGGGGCTACCGATAGTACCGGCACCAGGGACTGGCGGATTACTCTGTCAGCCACACTGCCCAGGGCCCAGCGGGAAACCCCTGATCTGCCGTGTGTACTGATTAATATCAGGTCCACTTCGTTGTCTCTGGCGTAGTCCAGGATGGAATCAGCCGCCTTGCCCTGAATCACCTCCGCGGTGGCGGAGATACCGTTTTTTTTCAGATTATCCGCGATGCCTGATACATAATCCTCGGCCTGTGCCAGGTTCTTATTGCGGGCTTCTTCCAAATAACCTTCGGGGATGTCAAAGGTCTGCGAGGCCCTTATCGGCTCCACCACAAACAATGCGACTACTTCCGGGACTTTACAGCCGGATGCAATCTCTTTGACGTGGGCCAGGATACATTCGGAGTTGGGAGAGCCGTCCAGAGGCAACAGAATTTTTTTATACATCCGATTACCCCCTGTTATTTTATTACCTGATTAATTAGGGTCTACATTAATCATTATAAATAATAATTGTCAGCTTTACTTTATAATGTATGGTTGTTCCGATAACCGCCAGCGGATTTCGAAGAAGAGCTAACACCGGTCGAAATCTCGACCGGTGTTAGCAACCATTTTCCCGGAATCAAGGGAGCACCTGCGGATATTTTAGATGCCGTATTCCTGCCATCTTTTTTCTACCAGTTCTGCAATGCCCGGTGAAGGTTCGACACAGGAGGGTGGGAAGCGGGAATTACCCCATTCAGGACGGAAGGGATGAATCTCCCAGTCTACGGTGGCGTCTATCAACAGCTTCTTCTGAACTCCCGCTCCGTACTTCAATTCATCTCTCAGTTCGAAGGGAATGCTCGGATCTACCGGTGACCCCATAAGCAACGGATAGACTATCAGACTTCTATCAAAGTCGAGCTTGCCCTGGAATGCCCATACCAGAGAAGAGTAATCATGAATGTCCAGTCCCTCTTCCACTACCATGATGACGTTATATATCTGCCCCGCAAACTTGGAGCCCCATAAAGCGGCGGCTATTTGTCTGGCCTGCCCCTGGTAGGTCTTGTTGATTTTGACGGCCGTTATCGGGCCTACCTGCACATCCAGTATTCCGGGAATTTCCTGCTTGTCCAGAGTATCCCAGACAACAGCAGACATGGAGTTGCCTACCATTGCCTTGAGTTCATCAATGACACTGCCGTGGGTCCCGATATAAGCCCCCCGGAATATCGGATCATTTCGGTGAGTGATGCACTTTACTTCGACTACCGGTCTGGGCCGGGCTTCTCCATAATAACCCGAGGCTTCTCCATAAGGTCCCTCCACCTTATAGCTGGAAGGATCAGTCGACATGGTGCCTTCCACCACTATCTCGGCATACGCGGGAACCTCAATATCCGAGGTCTCACATTTCACCAGCTCAATCGGTTGCTGTCTCAGGGCTCCGGCGAGGTCATACTCCGGCCCGGTAAAACAGACTCCGGACACTGCCAGGAGGGATGGGTCATAGCCGTAAACAAAGGCTACAGGCATCGGCTTGCCCATTTGCCTGTATTTTTCATAAGTAGCCCCCCAATCCTTCATAGGTATCAGCAAGACCCCAATCTTGTCTTTATCCAGTATCCCACCGCGATAAATCCCGGCATTCAATACTCCGGTATCCGGGTCTCTGGTGATAGCCGAATAAAAAATATTGATGTAGCGTCCTGCATCGTCAGGGTGGTAGTGAGGTACCGGTATCTGGAACAGGTCTACGTCTTTGCCCTGAATGATATTTTCCTTGACCGGTCCGGTCTTTACTGAGACCGGCTTTACCGGGTTCTTGACCCTCGAGCGCATGGTCTGCAGCATATCAGTAACTGAAGTATCTTTCGGAAGGTTCATCATCAGGTTCATCCGTCCGCTCGTTCCCAGACCGTTCAGAAATATCTTCCTGCACCAGGTATCCTGATGGTCTTTGATGTTTTCAAAGAGTACCGCCGGACTGCCTCTGGTATAAGCGATACGCATTATCTGTGAAATTTCTTCATTCCAATCGACCAGGGCTCTGACTCTCTTCAATTCTCCTTCAGCCTCGAGCTGGGCTATCCATCCCCTTAAATCACGACCGGGCATAGTATTTCCTCCTTCACAAATCAGTAAAAAGCAACTATAAAGCTATCTTCAGCAGATTCACCTCATTACGTCCGAAAATTTTCTCTTTGTCCTCTTCAGGAATATTCATGAGCTCGATGGAGCGAATTGTCTCCAGGGTCAAGCCGTACCTGGGGCCTCCCAAGGGTGTATCGGTGCCGAAGAACATATGGTCGGCGCAATAGAAGTTATAAGCGCACATCAGAGCGGCGGTGCTGCCGTAAACGGCTGTATCACAATAGAATTTCCGGAACTGTTCTTTGGGGTTGGTGAGTCCCGGACGAAATTAAAGCCCGGCCTGGCCTTTTTTTGCAGCTCGGCAAAATATTTCGGAGGCAGGATATGACAGAAAACATCGATTTTCATGTCAGGCATACTCCTATCAGAATAACAGTATCTTCAGGTTATCAAATATCTTAACTCAATGTAAAGAAAAAACCAACGTTAAATCCATGGCACTGTGAAAACCGGAATAGCTACAAATTGCTCAAACGTGAAACTTCTGATATATTAACTTCATATGCAGGTTGTTTAAAATGAAGAAGAGGCGTTTTTTTGGTCGCCTCTTCTTCAACCTGGGCTCTATGTAAAAATTCGAAATCTACTTGCTAACGCTCACCCGCCGTCTCATCAGCCAGAAGCCGCCCGCTCCCAGCCCCACCACCAGCAGCCAGGGGGCTAATAGCCCCAGCTTATCGGAAGGGAACACCTCGCCGCCCACCACAGGGGGCTGCTCACCGCAGTCGTAGCAAGGGGCTTCCATGCCGCTTGATGACCAGGGTTCAAAGTCCACATTAGCGGAAACGTTTTGACCCGAACCGGGACCTACCGTACTCGGACCGTCACTGCATCCCCACCAGTTATTTTCGGCATTAAAGATGTTTGTCGTGTCGTTGTTTTGAATACCGGTAACCGTATTACAGATGATGTTGTTGTTATAGGCATAATTACCGGCAGCAGCATCTGAGGTTATCAGCATGCCCGTGCCGTTATACATGATATCGTTGCCTACAATAC
>CAZIQW010000240.1:0-3426 GCA_964541585.1 uncultured Dehalococcoidales bacterium
CGACCGTATCGATTCCCGGAATTCCGTTAATCTGGGCAGTATCCCGCTGGCTTAACATTAATAGAAATGGTGGATATGAAAAATAATACCGGGCAAAAATCAAACAATCTCATGATGATCGGGACTTATACGCGTGAGGAGTTCATCAAGCAGGTCATTACATTCCATTCCAGTGAGGCTCCGGGAGTAATTATGGGCGGTATAATGGTGAGTATAGCCAGGGAGCAGATACCAGAGGGTGTCTTATTCAATGCTATTTGTGAAACAGCATCCTGTTTGCCCGATGCAATCCAGCTGCTTACACCCTGTACTATCGGAAACGGTCGCATGCGAATCATTAATCTGGGGCGTTATGCCTTAAACTTATACGATAAGGATAATGGCAAGGGCATACGGATATATCTCGATCCGGAGAAACTGCAGTCATGGGATGAAATCCGGAAATGGCTATTGAAACTTAAGACCAGGCGCGAGCAAGATCGAGAAAAAATTCATGAACAGATATGGAGGGCGGGCCGGGATATTTACACATTTCATCAAATACAAATCAAGCCCGAACACCTGAAAAAATATTCAAAAGGAGCTATCGGAATCTGTCGATTGTGCGGTGAAGCCTATCCGGTTAAGGATGGTGAAGTGTGCCTGGGGTGCCAAGGCGAAGCTCCTTATAGTATAATTAATAATCAATAATGGTTTCTGAAGCGATCTGTATGCAGGAAACATCAGGTACCTTCAACCAGCCATAGGCTTATCAATTATTCAGTTCTCACACCGCGTTTATATCCTGCTGTTCCAACCGAGGTTTCGTGCTGGATTTTCAATTAACATACAGAAATATAACGTGTGACCATTGTACTATTGACAAGTTACACTCGATATATCACTATTAAACTTTGGGGAAAATGGAAGACAATGGAGTACATTATGCACCGATTGAAAGCATTTGCGCTGATATTCATCTTGCTTCTGCCCGGCTGTGTTGTAGTACCTTCACAACAATCAGTGAGCCTGTCCTCACCCGCAGACGGCAGTCAGGTGATATCGCTCACACCTACTTTAACCTGGGGTTCGGTGGCAGGAGCTACATACCGCCTGATGGTGGCATCGGACAGTAATTTTCAGAAACTGGTTATCGATGCAAACAACCTCGGAGATTCAAGTTATAAGATACCTACCGATGAACTCGATGACAATACATGGTACTACTGGAAGGTCCTCGTTAAAAAAGGTAATACGGCTTCCGATTGGACTACAGCCTGGCGCTTCCAGACCCCGTCCGATATGGACCCGAAGGATATCGGGAATGTACGGGTAGAAGCCACCGTAGATGGCAAACCGTGGAGCGGCTCATTAAACTATCAGATCACCGGGCCATTCAGCGACACAGACAACTCGGTTCCATGGAACTTCGGAGGTGTACCTTCGGGCATGTACACCATCACCTATAATTATGGAGGCCCTGACGGCGCCACGCTGACCGATATTACTCCGGGTCCGTCGCAGGAATTGACCGGCGGCGGTACAATTAAGTTTACCCTGAACTATCAAACACAGACGAATGCAGCAATAAAAGTAAAAGCTACCATTAACGGCGTCAACTGGACGGGTAATCTACGATATGTTATTTCAGGCCCGGTGCAGAGTTCCAAGACCGAAGTGCCAAAGACTATCGGAAACCTGCCGCCAGGGACTTATACATTAGACTATAAGACCGGCGGGCCCTCCGGAGCTGTGCTCGCGGGTATTTCACCGTCGGCGTCACAACATTTGGCCAAAGGCGGAACAATTGAATATACGCTCAACTTTTCATCAAGCCAGGCGTCTCACCTTTCCGTTACCGCGTTGTTGGACGGAAAAAGCTGGACCGGCCCGGCACAGTACATACTTTCCGGTCCCGTCTCCGGATCCTATAACGCCATCCCGGTAGACCTTTACGACGTTCCTGCCGGCACATATACGATCACATACCAGTCCGGAGGTCCTCAGGGTGCAACGCTGGGCAATATTACCCCCGGACAATCTATAAACCTGAGTAGCGGCAGGTCGGGCGGATTTGCGTTGAACTACTATACACAACAGCAGACAGGTAATGTGGGAATAAATGCGACGTTAAACGGCTCACCATGGTCCGGTGTGGTAAACTATACGATAAACGGCCCGTTCAAGTTTTCCGACCAGCAGGTACCCCGTACACATAATAATATGCCGACCGGCACCTATGTAATCTCTTATACAGGCGGAGGCCCTTCCGGGGCTACTTTCGTCGGTATTACACCGAATCAGACCCAATCTCTGGCAGGGGGACGCACTATAACCTTTACCATGAATTTTATGGATCAGCCCAGTACGGGAACCATTATCGTGAACGCTCTTCTCGATGGCAAACCATGGCAGACAATGATCGGTTCCGGGGCAATCAGCTATTCTATCAATGGTCCCACCACCGATTCTGGTGACACGATACCGGGTACATTTACCAATATGCCTGCAGGTAATTATACCCTTAATTATCATTCCGGAGGCCCTATCGGTGCAACATTAACTGGCATTTCGCCCGCCCCGACACTCAAACTGGCGCCGGGAGGCGTTATTACATTTACCCTTAATTTCACAGGGCAGCCAAAGGGTACTGTAACCATACAGGCCAGCCTGAACGGACAACCGTGGTCCGGCAATGTCAGCTACGTGCTGCAGGGCCCTTATGTAGAATCGGGCAGCTCTGCTCCACGTACATTTTCCAATGCACCGCAGGGTAACTATACAGTGCAATACAGGGCTGGCGGCCCACCGCAGTCTGCATTTATCGGTGTCTCCCCGCCTTCGCAAAGTCTATCGCCGGGAGGCGCGATATTGTTCACCATTATGTTCGAGTTCAAAGGGCTTCCTCCACAACCAGAACCTATGCCCGGCCCGATAGGCCCCTTGCTTGAGCCGGAGGGAGAGGAATGAACAAGATGAAGAAGGAGATCAAGACCGTGAAGAAATTCTGGTTAATTATATTGCTCGCAGTAATAATACTGCCGGGTGCCTGTACACCGCCCGCTGAGCCGTCATCAGGAAGTGAATTGCGCATTATTACTGAAATCTATCCGCCCTATAACTTTGTAGACAAGAATAACGAAGTGACAGGTCAAAGCACTGAAATCGTCCGGGCAATTATGCAGAAAACCGGCTTTACTACCGACATTGAAGTACTGCCTCTCAGCGAAGCGTTAGACCTTGCTCGAAAGGGTCCTGCTATCGCAGTATATTCCATCAACCGCACCCCACAACGTGAAACTATGTTTCAATGGGTGGGGCCTATCGGTTTCTACGAGCAGGTATTTTATGTCAGAAAAGGTACAGCCGTAATATTAAACCAGCTTGAGGACGCAAAAAATGCAAGATCGGAAGAGCGTCGTGTAGGGAAAGAGTGTAGGATAGGGT
>CAZIQW010000240.1:3436-4318 GCA_964541585.1 uncultured Dehalococcoidales bacterium
TTTCCCTACACGACGCTCTTCCGATCTGATCGGCGTCTATAAGGATGATGCCGGAGCGCAGTTTCTGGCTGCTCACGGTTTTACCAACCTCGATGAAAGCCTGACCGACAGCGAAGCATTGAAGAAGCTCATGAACGGCACGGTACAGGTATGGTTGGGTAATAAAGAAGGCTTGCTTATAACCGCACAACAGGCAGGAGTAGATCCCGCCGACCTGGTCGAAATGCCGACCGTCGTCATCCATGCAAACCTGTATATTGCATTCAGCAAGGATGTAAATAAAAGCACAGTTCAGGCCTGGCAGAATGCTCTGGATACATTGAAGGAAGAAAGGGATATCGACCACAAAACAGTGCTGGAAAAAATAGAGGTCAGGTACAGTGATCCAGATTATGTCAACAGCATGATAAAATAGTCCACATCTACCTGTAGAGCGACATTACGGCAATCGCTACGATTCCGCATATTCATCCAGTGCTGTTCTAACTTCTTTGACGAAACGCCGTACCTTTCCCAGCGAGGGATCGGCTTCCATAAGCTGGATTATACGGCTGCCGATTATCACCCCGTTAGCAAGACGCACCGAATCACGCGCTTGTGCTGGAGTAGAAATGCCGAACCCGACACAGAGCGGTTTATCAGTCTGCCGTCTTACACGGGATACAAACGTGTCAAGGCTGTTGTTCAATTTCCTCCTCGCCCCAGTGACGCCTACAACTGAAACGATGTAAATAAACCCCGTAGAATGCTCTGCAACAATGCGTATACGCTCTCTGGTACTGGTAGGTGCCAGTAGATAGATAAGATCGGCTTTTCTTTCAGTAAGCATTCCCTCAGATCGGAAGAGCGTCGTGTAGGGAAAGAGTGTAGGATAGGGTGGGG
>CAZIQW010000241.1:0-4315 GCA_964541585.1 uncultured Dehalococcoidales bacterium
TAATTTCCATCCTCTCTCCCCTTGTGGGAGAGAGTTAGAGAGAGGGGTCTTCACCGGTCCGAAGGCGGCACCCTCATCCTGGCCTTCTCCCATCGAGGGAGAAGGGATGGAACGGGGAGAAGTCCTTCTCCGGCACCCTGCAGGGTACCCGCTATCCGATGCAATGTATTTTTGTTTCATCCCGGCCTCATTTTACTTGTCACCCCGGCCCAATTATTGTCATTCCGGCCCCCGACCCGGAATCCACCCGTCTCCTTATCTAGCCTCTGTGCCCGCTTGAAACAGGCTCAAGAGCACCCTGAAGATGACACTCCTCTATAGAGAAGCTATAATTAAAAGAGTTCAGATAGATTCATCAGGGAGGCTTTATAGTGGACAATTATCAGACAGTGGCGGACATGATTCTGGCATCCCGGCGGATTATCGTTTTCACCGGCGCCGGTATCAGTACCGAATCCGGCATCCAGGACTTTCGCAGCCCGGGCGGACTGTGGCAGCAGTGGAACCCGGACGAGCTCACCTTTGATAAATTCATGAGCAGCCGGGCCAGCCGGGAGCACTACTGGGGCTTCTCCCGGGCAATCTGGCCGACCATGGCAACCGCCAAACCCAATGCCGGGCACTTTGCGGTTGCTGAACTTTATCAGATGGGCAAGCTGGAGAGCGTGATTACCCAGAACGTGGACGGCCTGCACCAGGCTGCCGGAGTACCGGAGGACAAAGTCGTGGAGCTTCACGGGACCTTGAAGTGGGTGTCCTGCCTCTCCTGCGGCAAAAGATGGCCCCGGGAAGATATCGAAAAGATGATGGATGAGACCGGCGAGAAGGCCCCCGAGTGCGAATGCGGCGGGTACTTGAAGCAGGCGACTGTTTCCTTCGGCCAGTCCCTGCCCGAGTCTGCCATCCGGGAAGCCCAGGAGAAATCGTCTTCCTGCGACCTGTTTATCGCCGCCGGTTCTTCACTGGTGGTCTATCCGGCCGCCCATATGCCCGTCATGGCCAAACAGAACGGGGCGAAGCTGGTCATTCTCACCCTCAGCGATACCCCCCACGACCGCTATGCCGATGTCATTATCCATGAGAAGACCGGTCCGACCCTCTCCCGGCTGGTGGAACTGGTCAAAGCGAAGCTGGACAAGTAGAACAAATAGACTTGCGTATTTTGTCTTATAATTTCAGCTTGCTTAATATACAGTTTAAAAATTGAGAGCATTATTTTGAACTCGGGCCATTGTTTAGAGTTTAGATATTAGAGATTCGGATTTTCTTGTTTCTTGTTTCTTGTTTCTTGGTTATTGGTATCTCAGGGGGAGCAGGGATGCGCAGGTGGATTATGGCAATAAGCCTGATAGTGGTAGTCCTGGTCAGCAGCGGTTGCGGGGCGGATGGTAAGCTCACGGGATTAAACCGGCAGGTCAACTCCATCGTCCGGCCCCATACCTTCAGCCTGTTCGGGTGGCAGGTAAACGCCCTTATCGGGCAGGTCAAACAGGGAATACGCCCGCCGCACACCGGGGAAGAGCCGGGCCCCCGGGCCGTAATCAGCTATTTTTCCTGCATTTCCGGGATGCAAAGCCTGCAGTCTGATATCCAGGCTGCCCGCGAAAAAAATGAACCGGCAGACTTAACCGCGCTTGAGGCCAGGCTGGCTGAACTTGAGGAGCAGAAAGCGGCTTTGCAGCGCGTCGCGGAAAAGACTATCGCCCGGCAAATAGCTGAAGTGCTGGCAGAGGAGGGGATTGATAATCCGTTCAGCAGTAGATGGCTCGGGTTCGCCTTTCCGCCGGTCAATTTCAAGCTGGAGAACCCCCCGCATATGCTCATCATCTCCCCGCGGGATAAAATCGAACGCATACTCAGCGTGACCCTGGAACCGGATATCAACCTCAGCCGCGTGGAAGAGCTGGAATCCTCGGTGGAGGAGCTGGATGTTTCCGCCCTGATAGTCCCTATCGGCGGGCTGGGCGCCACCTATCCCTCTTTCGTGAGCAACCGCGCCGGCATGCGGTTCGCCATCGAAACCGCCGCCCACGAATGGCTGCACCATTATCTGTCTTTCCAGCCGCTCGGGTTTCGCTATATCCTGGACCTTCTGGGAATTAAGAAAAACTATGACATCGGCATCCTCAACGAAACCGTGGCCAATATCGCCGGCCGGGAGCTCGGGAATGCGGTGTTTGACCGGTATTACGCCCCCCTCCTGCCGGCCCCGGCCCCCAAAGATACCGGCGAGCCGGATTTTGATTTTAATGCGGCAATGAGGCAGACCCGGCTGACGGTGGATGAATACCTGGCCCGGGGCCAGATTGGAGCGGCGGAAGCCTTCATGGAAGAGCAGCGCCGGTACCTGGCCTCCCGGGGCTATCATATCCGCAAATTGAACCAGGCCTACTTCGCCTTTTACGGTTCCTATGCCGACAGCCCGACTTCGGTCGACCCCATCGGAGAGCAGATGAAACTGCTCCGGGAGCGCAGCTCTTCACTTAAGGAATTCCTGGACTCGGTTTCCGGCCTGGGCAGCCGGGAGCAGCTCGTCGACCTGGTAGAACGCTTCGACTAGCTCCGCCCGGTTGAATTCCCGAAAGGCTTAATGGTACTATTATGGTAACGTCCTACAGGAGCAGAAAAACAGCATGGTAAACTGGGAAATAACAGCCAGGACGATTTATTGTGACGCCGTCGATGACGAGGTCACCGTACTGATATATAAGAACGGCTCCGTCCGCTGTACCGGATATCAAAAATACAACCGGCCGGATGATATTACGCGCGATATTATCAAACAAAAGAGCCGGAGACTGAAGCGGACTGTTAAATGCGAGGGGGAAGATTGTCCCCGCGTGGTGCAGTATAAAGAGAAAATCATGGCGGAAGAAGGGATCTAAATAATAAGGGATTATCATGGCAGGAACGGGAAAGTTGGCCGGCGTCGGTGAAAAGGTGAAAATCCAGATAGAAAGCCTTTCTCTCTCTTTCGGCGGCGTTAAATCACTGATTGATGTCGATATCGATATCAAAGAGAATGAAATCCTGGCCATTATCGGGCCTAACGGCGCCGGGAAGACCTGCGTTCTGAACTGTATCAACGGCTTTTATAAACCTCAGAAGGGCGAAATTTACTTTGAAGGCAACCGCATCACCCGCATTCGTCCGGACAAGGCCGCCAAAATGGGCCTGGCCCGTACCTTCCAGAATATCGAGCTGTACAGCGGTCTAAGCGCCCTGGACAATATTATGGCCGCCCGGCATGTCCTGATGAAGCAGAATTTCTTGAGCAGCTCCCTCTATTTCGGTCCGGCCCACAAAGAAGAAATTAAACACCGCAAAGTGGTGGAAGACATCATCGACTTCCTGGAAATCGAACCCGTCCGCAAAAAGACCGTCGGTTCCCTGCCTTACGGTATGCGCAAGCGCGTCGAGCTGGGCCGCGCTTTAGCCCTGGAGCCCCGGGTATTGCTCCTGGACGAACCGATGGCCGGCATGAACCTGGAAGAGAAAGAGGACATTGCCCGTTTTATCATCGATATCTTCGAGGGGCAGGGCAAGACCTATCCCGGCACACCGGTACTCCGCGACGGGGTAAACTGCATTGTCCTGGTAGAACACGACATGGGCGTGGTGATGGATATCGCCGACCGTATCGTGGTCCTTAACTTCGGAAAGAAGATTGCCGAAGGCACCCCGGAGGAAATCCGGAATAACCCTGAAGTTATCGCTGCCTACCTGGGAGACGAGAGATAACCTTCTGACGCACTATTTCGAGTTTTTTATTTCGAATTTTGAATTTGACATCCCCCTGACCTCCATCTTTTCCTCCGGACCACTTGCAAATCCCCTGGAAAACCCTTTAATGTATTGTTATCAATAAGTATAAGGAGCGTTTTCATAATGGATGCTGTCAATGTACTGGTAATGGCCCCGGTGGGAAAGGAATGTATACGGCTTATCGAGGCTGTCAGTCCGCGCGTCCGGGTTACCGATGCTTCTCATCTGGTACCCAGACCCCCTTTCATTTCCGGCAGAAAAGAGCTGGAAGATAAGGAGCTGGACAAATTACTGGCTGAAGCGGAGGTTATACTCGGATACCTGCCGACGAATATTATCGCCCGGGCTCCCCGTCTCAAGTGGGTCCAGTCTATGTCTGTCGGAGTGGATAACATCCTGTCCCCTGACATGGTAAAAAGCCCGGTTATCGTGACCAATATCAGCGGGATTCACACCAGCCAGATAAGTGAGCTGGTATTCGGGTTTCTGCTGACGTTTGCCAAACGTTTTCCTCAATGTCTCCAGAACCAGAAAAACAAGCAGTGGGAAC
>CAZIQW010000242.1:0-3200 GCA_964541585.1 uncultured Dehalococcoidales bacterium
AGATGGAATCTCGTGACTGGAGTTCAGACGTGTGCTCTTCCGATCTGGGCTGCACTTTATCTATGTGTCTTTCCTGAGAATCCAAAACCGGATAAAAGAGCTGGTTGTAATCCATTCTATTGCAGCGGCCGCAACGATAGGACTGAGCATCTGGGCCATCCGAGATTATGGTATCAACGGTATAGGCTATGTATTGCTGGGAACACAATCAATAGTTGCCCTCATTTTCATAATCAGGATATTATTATGGTCGAAGCAATCCTGCCCTGCGAATCAGGAGTCCGGGTTATAACACCTGAAAGAGATTATTTTCTCTCCAATTTTGCGGCTGAGTCTTCACCCTGTCCTAAAAACCAGTCCAGTGCATCCAGCCAGATTTGAGCGGTCAACTTTTCTCTATCTAATTTATCGGTTCTGGCTTTTTCAGGACTGTTCAATGCATCAAAAACACCATACCAGTAAGCTCGCTTCAGCTTGATTTCATTTTCATCTCTCATGATGTTTAAACTCCCCGAATAATGTTTGTTTTGACATTTACTGGCCTATTATAACCTAAAGCTATTTATCTTGTATAGAATTCAGAAACAACTCATTCCACTGCACATTCCGGGGATGACCGACGTCAGGATTCAAGAAACAATGCGGGCATCTTCCCAACGGAAGATGCCCGCATTTAATCACAGGATAATGTTATGTTTAATAGTTACATCTTGCTTAACAGGTCAGTTACCACATCGTTAATAATTTTCCCGTCCGCCCGGCCCTTGAGTTTGGCGACCAGTTTTCCCATTACCTTGCCCTTATCGCCGGGACCTTTTGCGCCGACTTCAGAGATAATCTGGTTGGCCTCGGCAGCTATTTCATCCCCGGTTAGCTGCTTGGGCATGTAGACCTTCAGGATATTCATCTCGGCAGTTTCTTTGTCCGCCAGGTCCTGGCGGTTGCCCTGCTTAAAGGCTTCGATACTGTCTTCCCTTTGCTTTATCTCTTTGGCAATTACACCCAGAATATCCGCATCGGTAAGAGTCACCTGTCTACCCAGTTTTATTTCAGCATATTTAATAGCCGACAGCAACATACGCAGGGTGGAAGTCTTCAACTCGTTTCTCTCCCGCATCGCCTGCCTGAGATCGTCATTTAGTTTCTGCTTTAAATCAGCTTCCAAAGTACCACCTTTAAAAATAGCACACTGTAAAGATGCTTTCGCCTCAATCCAATGCGCTATCCCCCCTTCTTTATTATCTTCTCGCCGGTCTGGTACTTTTGCGTTTCTTAGCGGCTTCTTTTCTTTTACGCTTGATACTGGGCTTCTCGAAAAATTCGCGGCGGCGGAGTTCAGACAGGACACCTTCCTGCTGTACTCTCTTATTGAACCGCCTCAATAAACTTTCGAAGCTTTCGTTCTCCTGAGCGACTACATCAGCCAATTACCATCAGCCTCCTTCGTACAACCACGCAAACACGCCCCAGGCAACCTTCTTTCAACGTCACCAGGGCGCTTAAAGCATGTTCTGGTTTAATTGTACCTTTATATTTTAGTTACTGTAAACCATGCTGTCAACACGCTTTTGACAGCGGTTCATTTTAACTCATTACGCAGCTGATTATTGCGGAAATTATTCCGGTGTTTGTCTCCTGCTTATCGACTATTTTATAATAATGTTATATTTTCATCCGGATACAGAATCAGGAATGGGAAATTATGTCTCGCTTTTATATATCCCGGGTAATAGCCGGGGATACGGTCTCTATCAAAGACGCTGGACAGCTTCACCATCTGCGGTATGTATTACGCCTCAGGATTGGTGATACGGTCACGGTATTTGACAGCGTGGGGAACGAGTTCTCCGGTATCATCTCAAAAATGGATAAAAAGCAGGTGGACTTAACCCTGCAGGAACGGAAAATGACCCGGCCGAAAAGAATAAGAATTGCCATTGCCTGCGCCATTCCCAAAAAGTCCAGGATGGATGATATTATTGACAAACTGACCCAGCTGGGAGTGGACACCATTATCCCCGTGCAAACGAAGAGGGGCATCGTCAAACTGGAGGAAAAAGAGGCATCTCGTTTGGAACGCTGGAGGAAAATTGCCCTCAGTGCATCAGAGCAAAGCCGGAGAAATTCTCTGCCTGAAATCACCTCTGTTATGGGATTGGAGGAAGTCTTAAAATATTCTCAAACCTATGATTTGAAGCTTATTCCCACACTCGAAGGGGCCGGGGAAAAACTCTCTCAGGTCATTCCCGCAGTTACGGGTGATCTGTCAACAGCTAGCCCTGCCAGCATCCTGGTGCTGATTGGCCCGGAAGGAGATTTTACCCCGGAGGAAGCCGGGATGGCCGTCAGAGCCGGGGCCATACCCGTTTCACTGGGCGATTCTGTCCTGCGGGTAGAGACTGCTGCCATAGCCATTGCCGCCTATATTATTTTCTCCTTCATGGATTAAGCGCTAAAAATAAATCCTTCAGTCTTTATCTTTATAGAGAGAAGCAAAGATTCCGCCAAAACATAAAACACTGAATACGATGAAGGTGACTTTAATGCTGGAGAGGAGCGCCGGATAATAATCCGGTGAAATGGCAACCCTGCCGATTATTAAAGCCATGACTATCATTACTATACCCAGGCTGAGAGTATGTCCGACCCCCCTTATAGTCCCCATAAGGGCAGCAGCAACACCGTAGTATTTCGGTGTCACTGAACTCATCACAGCATTGGCATTCGGTGAGCCGAACAAACCCATGCCCGTGCCCACCACGGCCAGGATAATCAGCACCTGGAAGACCGGGGTATTTTCAGCAACAAAAATGAAACAAATGATTCCGACAAGGGAAAGAATCATACCTGCGGTAGCCACGATTCTGGGTTCCAGTTTATCGGACAGCTTACCGGAGATGGGTGAAAATACGGCCTGAAATATCGGTCCCACTACCAGGATTAATCCTGTCTGTTCCGGCGACATTTGTTTTATATATTGTAGATAAAGACTCATCAGGAAGGTGATGGCAAACGTGGCGCAGAAGTTTATTAAACCGGCAGCGTTAGCAAATAGGAGCACCTTATTTTTCCGGAAAATGCCGATGTCTAATATTGGACTTGCGGTTTTATTTTCTAACTTTACGAAAGCCACAAGACCCAGTATCCCTGCCAGGGTCAGCACTGCGCCGGGGATATCCGGCAGCAGTGAGAAACCGTAG
>CAZIQW010000242.1:3210-4308 GCA_964541585.1 uncultured Dehalococcoidales bacterium
AAACCAAAAACCATCGACCCAGTTAGGACGAACTTCACCCCCCAGGAATTGGAGGTTTCTCCCTGTATTCTGAACATGAGAAGCCCTATAGTCAGCAGACAAAGCGGCAGACCGAATAGGAAAATGCTTCTCCATCCGAAATATTCGGTCAGTATGCCCCCCAGCACCGGGCCTACGGTAGTCCCGATATAGACACAGGCCATGTTAACACCCAGTACTTTGCCCCGTTCACTTGCCGGGTAAGCCGCGGTCAGCATAGCTACAGCAGTAACAATAACCATGGCACAGCCTATGCCCTGTATCGCCCGGCAGATGATTAGCATTATTATTGAAGTGGAAAATACGGCTACAATTGCCATTACGGTGAAAATACTGGTTCCGTAGAGGAAAAGCCTTTTTATCCCATAGATATCCGCCACCCTTCCAAAAGGCACCGATAAGACGGCGATGGCCAGGCCGAATACAGTCACCACCCAGGTGAGAAGAATCGCATCAGCCTGAAATTCCTGGTTGATGGTCGGCAAGGCTACATTAAGAGCAGAAGCATTGAAAGCGGTAAAAAATGCAGCTACCGAGGCGGCAACCAACACTGCCACCCTGTTGTTTGTATGAACAGTTGACCTGATGGTGGAGTTCTCCGGCTCCAAGAATACAACCCCCCATTATTTTAAGTTAAGTAAACAATTTGTTACCATATTACTACTTAAATCCTGAAAATAAAAGAACCCTCAATCATTTTCCTATACTAAAATTATGATTGTTAGTATAATCAGAATGAACCATTAACATGAAATTACGGGAGAAGAAAATTCCTATGTCAAAGATTGTAAAGATACTGTTAGTGCTTATAGCATCCGTTCTACTGCTGTCACTGGCCTTTGGAATGGGATGTATCCTGAGTTTCAATGATTCCCCGGCACAGGGTCTGGATACCGGACTTCTCAATCAGACCTGGGCTATTATCAGCCGAAACTACGTAGAACCGGATAGTATTGACCCCACCAGTCTTAATCAGGGGGCTATCCGGGGGATTATCCAGTCCCTGGACGACCCGTATTCTTACTATCTCGACCCGGAAACTTATTCGTTGACGCAAAG
>CAZIQW010000243.1:0-4243 GCA_964541585.1 uncultured Dehalococcoidales bacterium
TGCCATTAGGAAACTTATACCGCCTGGTATACCTGTGCCAACCGCATACCGATTACAGGTTCTCACACAGGCATATCAACTACCGATTACCGAAACCGGATAAAGGTCTAAATACCACCCGGGGTTTCAGCTTTATAATGATATTCAATATGTTACTTGAAACGATATTGGCAAAATGATTACTATAAGGTCATAAATGAGGCATGTTCAGTAATACCGGGTGAAGTTTTTTATCTTAACCGCGCATCATCTGGGGTGGTAATTACCCGGAATGTATAATGTTAGCTGATTTCGTCCTGAAATGGGGCCAGTTTGGCAATAATAAGCTTGAAAAGGGGATTTAAAACGAGGCTTAAAACGGCGATAATAAAGATCGCCAGGTAAGTGCGTTCGACCTGTAATATTGACCATGATAACCATAACATCGCCCCCAGTCCATTATTCGCCAGCGCCAGCTCCACCACCACGGTCATGACTAACGACATTCCCAGTCCCAGCCTGATACCGGCACCTATCATCGGTAGGCTGCCTGGAACAATTACATGCGTAAAGATATCACGTTGTCGTGCACCATAGTTTTTTGCCAGGTCAAAATAGGCCTGGTTAATGTTTAACACTCCGGCGATGCAATTAATCAGCACCGGGAAAAAGGCGCTCAGGGCAATAATTAAAATCATGGTCTGTTCGCCAATACCGATTAACAGCATGATTAACGGCAGCACGGCGATTTTGGGTATGGGATAAATCACGGTAATGATAGGATCAAGCAGGAATCTGATAGTTTTAAACCATCCTGCCACATATCCCAGTATTAGCCCGGCAACAGTTCCGGCTAAGAACCCGGCAAACAGTCTGCCGAGTGTTGCCGCCACATGCTGCTGCAACAAGCCTTGAGCCAGCATATCCGCGGCAGAATTAATAATAAACGCTGGAGACGGTAAAAACGGTGAAGTTACCCATCCGGCACCAACCGTGATTTGCCATATTAGCAGTACAAACACGGTTATTGCCAGTGTAAACCAGGTTTCTTTTCTTACTTTTCTCAACCAGCTCTTAAACTTTTTCATTCTTCAAGCTGCTTGCTTTCATAACTTCTTCTTTAAGATGTTTCCAGATAGCCTGTTTCATGGCCAGTAGCGTACCATCATTCGTCCCTCCGATTACCCTCGGCTTGGGAGCATCGACCACCAGCTGTTCCTTAACCTTTGACGGACGGGCGGTCAGCAGCAATATCCTGTCTGCCAGTAGTAAAGCTTCATCGATGTCGTGTGTTACATATATAACCTGTTTATTATAATCGCGGCATATTTCAAGCATCTGCTCCTGGGAGATTAATCTCATCTGCGCGTCCAGGGCCGCAAAAGGCTCATCCATTAATAGTATTTCAGTTCGGTTCACCAGTGCTCTGGTCAATCCGACTCTCTGCTTCATGCCTACCGAGAGCTGGTGGGGATAGTGTTTCTCAAAACCGCTCAATCCTAATCTCACAATCAAGGGCAGCACCATTTCATACCGCTTTTTCCGGGAAACACCCTGCATTTCTAATCCAAAACAAATATTGTCAATTACATTCATCCAGGGGAAAACGCCTCTTTCCTGGAAGACCAGCGAAATACCGTGGTGCCGCTCATTTTGATTTCCCTCGTAGACAACTTTACCCGAAGACGGCGCCAACAGGCCTGCGATAATACGCAGTAGCGTAGTTTTGCCGCATCCCGACGGTCCAAGTATGCACAGAAATTCCCGTTCTTCCGTAGTGAATGAGATGTTTTCCAGTACTGAGACTTTACCAGACTTGTCCTCGAATTGTTTTGATATTCCCTGCACGCTTATTCTCAAAAAAAACTCCAGCGGTACAAAATTAATAGCCTCTATAGCCGAGCACCTGAGCGGCCTTTAACTCAGGCAGGTGACTGTAATATCCACCCTTCAGGCGAAAGCGTGCCACAGGAGAGTAAAGGTCTGCAATAATGGAAAGAACAGGTGATAATTCGGACCATGTCCTGAGAGTTCGTGCTCCTCCAATGAAAATGCTGCAAAATGAAAGAGCGCAGATGAGTTTTTTCTGTCGTGGGGTAATCCAGGGATAATCGAAGTTGCGGTTGATCCAGCCCATTGGAATCCATTCTTCCAGTTTTTGCGGAGGTTGTAAGCCGTTTTCCAGCGCTTTTTGATACAATTCGGTGCCAGGATAGGGTATAAAGATTTGAGTACCGTTGGCCGCCCTGGGATTATCTCCCGTTAATTTCAGCATCAGGTGAGTAGTGGCGGTAAGGTCTTCCAGAGTTTCACCGGGGATGCCCGTCAGAAAAAGGTAATAGAGCGCCATTTTAAAACGGGCAAGTCTTCGATTAATCTCGGGAGCACGCGAGACATCGATTTCCTTCCTGATTAGGTCGGCTATCCTCTGGGAGCCCGATTCAATACCGATTATTAGATTAATACAATTGCTTTTTTCTATCATCCTGAAATACCTATCATCAAGCCGGTCCAGCATATCCAACCGGATATCGCCCTTACCCCAGACTAGCTCAGGATGCCTTTTTATCAGCCCTTCAAGTATGGATTTGGCACGATCCGGACCGGAGAAAAAATTATCGTCCCTGAAGCAGATACCCTTAACGCCGAAATTCTTAACGACATAATCGATGTGATCAAGAACACGTTCAGACGAATAAGCCCTCCATTTATTATGGTGGAAGCTGTTGTTATAGCAGAAAGCACATTTAAACGAGCATCCGCGGCTCGTCTCGATGGGTAAACAAAGATGACCGTTAATAGAGGTCAGATATCGGTTGACATCAACCAGGTGATAGGATGGCAAGGGCTGGTTATCCATGTTGATGAAGGGCCGGGCTTCATTATGTACGGTTTGTGTTCCATTACGGTAGGTTATGCCCCTGATTCCGGAGATGCTTCTCCTGGCGGCCAGGGAAGCAACAAGTTCATAGAAAGTCTCTTCGCCTTCGCCGCGGACAATGATATCAACCAGCGGATGAGCGATTGTCTGTTCGGGCAGGATGGTCGGGTGAACGCCACCCCAGACTACTGGAACGTCACTGTTATTTTTTATCACTTCGGAGGCACGGATAGCCCAGGAAATCTGTGGTCCTGTCATTACGGTAATCCCGGCACAAACAGGACCACTTTTTAATGCCTCAATCAGGTGTTGTTCCCAGTTATCATCCAGCCGCTGATCAATAATGCGGACCTGGTACCCGGCCTTATCCAGAGGCGCCGCGATAGACAGAAGACCGAGCGGCAAGGTATGATACATCTCCCTTCGAGATGCTTCTTTGCCCAGGTATAATCTGGGTTGTATCAGGATTACATCCATCGGTTTTTCTCCCGAATTATTGCTTTACTTTATCCGGAGTATAATCAAGAAATTGCGTATTAATAAGCCCGCCCGGGTCTAATTGTGCATTTATGAATTCCGTGTCGAACAGAAATTGCTGTAAATCAAGAATATCCTGTATCTGAATATGGGCGTCATCGTAGATTGGACTCCAGAAAGACTTTTCCAATATCTGGGAATCCATTTCCAGATATTTCCCGATAATTTCCAGATTTCTTCCGGTCTTGCCCTCATTGTATTGGGCTATTCCTTTGAGGTAAGCATTCATAAGTTTTTTACCGGCATCTGTATTAGTACTGGTTAAATACGGCCCGTATTCTACAAAGCCGTACTGGAATCCCGGCCGCAGTTCGTTAAGAGAACCGAGCGAAACTGCAATCCCGGCAGCAATAGTACTTTGCAGATATGGGGGGCCCATAGTTGAAGCGTCTATGGCACCGCTCTCCAGAGCCGCTGCAGCGTTGGGTGCGTTCAGTTGAGAAGTTTCTACATCTTTTTCAGATAGTCCGGCGTTCTCAAGTAGTTTATACAATGTAAAATGACTAATTTGTCCCCTCAAGGGAATCGCGACCTTGCGGCCTTTGAGTTCAGCAATCGTATCGATTTCTCCGCTATCATATAATTTCTTTCTGACGACAACTGCGGATGATTCTCCTTCGGCAGAAGCATATTCACGTCCGGCGGCAATGCACATACCCATGCCCTGTGCAATACCATTAACAAATGCGGCTGATAGCGGTCCGGAATATACGTGAATCTGGTCCCTTGCGAGTAAAGGGACCACCTGGGATAAGTCGTTGATTTTTACCATCTCAACCTGAAGTCCCTGTTCGGTGAAATAGCCTTCTTCCTGGGCAATAAAAAAGGGAGCATAAGAAATGTAAG
>CAZIQW010000244.1:0-4239 GCA_964541585.1 uncultured Dehalococcoidales bacterium
CCAGTGCCCGGTAGGCCGGCCGCGAATTGGAGTCGGATGTATTCTGGGAGAGAAATGTCTGCACCAGTTCTCCCAGTGGGTCACTGTGAGGCGTAAATCTGCGGTGCCAATAGGCTATTACCAGAAGCTCTAATATATTTCTTATTCTCACTATATTGGTCAAACAGTATATAACACCTTTTTCATAAGTATAAATTGTACATCCATGATATCGCAATTATTTTAGCTTATGATTACTTCCCCGGGATAATTAAACCGGGGACATATCAAAGGTCGATATTCGAAAAACCGGTTTTGAAGTCGCCGGATAAATGTAATAACTTTGAACTTCCAGCGATAAATTGGTAGACTAAAATTTGCTGAGGTGATATACACTGGAAGAACCAGGGAAATTACATAAAACGACTGAACGATTAGGTACCGATCCTCTGGGTAAACTGTTGCTTCGACTTAGTCTGCCAAGCATAGCATCCATGGTTGTAATCTCGCTTTATAATCTGGTAGATGCCTTATGGGTGGCCAAGCTTGGGCATCAGGCTATGGCGGTGCTTACTATCATCATGCCATTTTTTATCATCTTCATAGCCATTGGAGCGGGTACCGGAATCGGTGTCAATGCGCTGGCCTCGCGACGCTTCGGAGAGCGTAACGTTGAAGACGCTAACAAAGTTACCGGTCAGACCTTTTTTCTCTGTCTCCTCCTGGGCATTATTTTTCTCTTAGCCACCAATTTGTTTCCGCGGCAGATCCTGCTTATCAGCGGAGCAACTCCGGATATACTCGACCTCGGGGTGCAGTACATCACCGTGCTGGGATGGTCGATGCCGCTGTTTTTCTTCGGAACTGTCAGCAGGAATATCTTCCAGGCTTCAGGGGACGCCATGAGGCCGATGATTTTTGTCGTTATTGCCCAGGGAATCAATATTGTTCTTGACCCTTGTTTTATTTTCGGCTGGGGCTTTTTCCCGGAAATGGGAATTGCCGGAGCTGCAATGGCAACAGTAATAGCTGTCTCCATTGGTTCGTTGCTGGCCTTATGGTATATTTTCAGCGGCAGGACTGTTTACCGTATCCAGTTTCATCACTGCCTGCCCAACCCGGTAATAATCTGGCAGATCTATAGAGTCGGGTTGCCTTCCATGTTCATGGAAATGACGGAGAGTGTCGGATTTGCGCTTTTCAATCATGTTGCAGGCGCATTCGGCTCAATAGTACTGGCCGCTGTCGGTATTGCCGGGCGTGTCGCCGACCTGGCATTCATGATTATCATCGGCACGGCCCACGGATTACTCCCGATTATCGGATTCAGCCTGGGGGCAAAACAATGGAAACGGCTGTGGGAATCCGTCAGGCTGGCGAGTACCTGGTTGGTAGGCTTTTTAATCGGCGCTACTGCTATCCTGCAAATCTTCACACCGCAGATTATCAGTTTCTTCAACTCAGATCCTGCCTTACTCGCAATCGCTGTGCCCGGGATGAGGATATTTTGTTCTACTATGGTCATTATTGGCCCGACCATTATCTTCATAACCACATTCCAGGGGCTTTCCAAAGGCACGGATGCAATGGTTCTCTCTCTCTGCCGCCAGTTCATTTTCTTCATTCCCGGACTGTTCCTTTTCTCTCATTTCTGGGGACTGACCGGAGTCTGGATTGCCATGCCGGTATCGGATATCCTGGGTTTCGTTATCGCCGGATTCTGGCTCCTCCGGGAATACCGTCTTCAGGGCAGGAACTCTGTGCTCGCTGAAAGCAGCCGGTTTAAAAATCCTGTGAACTAATCGCACCCGGAGTCTTGAACCGGGATGATAATTTTTACGCTTTGATGTGAGTTGACATAACAGACATTACCCATATACCGTCGCAGCAATTTATGATATATGATTAATAATTAACCGGCCGTATATTGATGCAGGAAGCGTTAATGCTGAATGCCGATGAATAGTATATTTTCTTTGAGCGAGTTTATTATCCGGAGTTATTTCAGCCAGTTACACAGGAGAATGATTTGTTATTTAGAAGTATCTGGAAAACCTGGAAGCCGGCGATTTACCAGGGAAAATCCCGGATGAAAGGTTACTTTGAAGGCTGGTACTATAAATTTGCGGACAAAAAAGAGCAAAACATTGGTGCCTTGATTCCCGGTGTGTCTTTTGATGCTGATGGGTCTAATGCTCATGCTTTTATTCAGTTCCTGGATGGTTCTGGTAATTTCAGCAACTATTATTCTTACGATATTCAGGGTTTTACTTACTCCAGTAACAAACCGGAAATACAAATCGGCGACAACTTTTTCAGTCCGGCGAAAATTGAGATTAATGTTACCAGTATAGAAGGGAGTATTAAAGGAACCCTGTTTTTCCGGGATATCAAGCCCTGGCCGGTTTCATTTTTTTCTCCCGGGGCTATGGGCTGGTACGCCTTCGTGCCTTTTATGCAATGCTATCACGGGGTTGTTAGTTTCGATCATGGAATTGAGGGCCGATTACTGTTGAATTCCCGCGAAGTCGATTTTAGCGGCGGCCGGGGTTACATTGAAAAAGACTGGGGACGGTCTTTCCCCAGCTATCATATATGGCTCCAGACAAACCATTTCGCTCAACCGGGAACCTCGCTCATGGTCTCAATTGCCAATATACCCTGGTTGGGCCGCTATTTTGATGGCTTTTTAATCGGTTTCTGGTATGAAGGCCGTTTGTACAGATTTACCACCTATACCGGGGCCAGAATTTCGTTTTTTCAATATGAGCAGAATAAACTCAGAATCCATGTTAAAACACGGCAATACCGGTTGGAGATAGAAGTGCCTTATATCAAAGGCGTCCAGCTGCGGACTCCCGTGCTTGGAGATATGCGGGGAAGGCTTTCGGAAAGCCTCAGCGGGGAGATATTAGTCAGTCTTTTTCATCAATCTTCCGGATTGGAGAAGCTGGTTTTCAACGGCTCCGGACGCCATGCCGGGCTGGAAATAGAAGGCCGTATTCCGGATAAGCTGAAGCAGTGAATTTCCGGTTTCCCAATATTCTTGCTGTCGGAGCATGGCGGAATTTTAAATACCTGATGTAATTGCCGGTATTTTGAGGTTGATTCCAACCGGACAGTGGTCAGAGCCGGTAACTCCGGGCATAATAAACGCACCGGTGATGAATTCCAGAATGTTAGCGGATATGTAAAAATAATCAATTCTCCAACCCACGTTCCTCTCTCTTGCCCTTGATTTCAAATCCCACCAGGTATACTGACCGGGTTCTTGATTAAAGTGACGGAAGGTGTCCACATATCCGCAACTGATGAATTTATCCATCCAGGCTCTTTCAATAGGTAGAAACCCCGAAATCTTCTCATTCTCTTTCGGTCGGGCGAGGTCTATTTCTTTATGGGCTGTATTGAAATCTCCGCAGATAATAAGTCTCCCGCCTTGCTGTCTGAGGGATTCCGCGAATTCCAGGAAAGTTTCATAGAAGTCCATTTTATATTTCAATCTGAGTTCATTCTGCTTACCGTTAGGGAAATATATGTTGAGGAGAGTGAAAGCCGGATAGTGCATGATTATTGCCCTGCCCTCTGTATCAAATTCGCGGGGCCCGAAATCATACTCGACCGAAAGAGGCTTTTCCCTGGTAAAAACGGCAACGCCACCGTAGCCCCTCTTTTCGGGCTGGTTCCAGTAAGTATAATAGTCCTGTGGTGCTTTCAAGGCCTCATCAAGCTGGTCAGGACTGGCTTTGGTTTCCTGAACGCAGAATATGTCCGGAGATTCACTGCTTAACCAGTTTAGAAGACCGTTTCTCTGCGCTGCCCTGATGCCGTTGACATTCCACGACAATATACTGATTTCTTTCATGTCAGGTGTTATTCTAACGCTTTCAAGTAAATTTTAAAATCACCACGGTAGTCTGTTGACGAATGCTGGCATCCTGTACCGATGATTGAATTTTTAATGCAATACCTGCTAAGGAGTATGATAACACAAGTCGCAGTTGTATTTAATAGATTCCGGCATTTCTGCCCGTAACCGTTTGACGCGGATAACCTCAGGACTTTAATCTACCAGGACAAACTCCTCAATACTTTTCACCTTGCCCTTTTCCCGCGATTCTTCATATTTTCTCGCACAGATTCTGCATAATTTAAAGTTTCCGTAATCCAGTAAATCAGACCGAGGGTTTATGTAAGCACATCTGTGACAGAGTAATCTCTCTCGATTTATCATTTGATTATTCTGAATAGGCATGGCCC
>CAZIQW010000245.1:0-4237 GCA_964541585.1 uncultured Dehalococcoidales bacterium
CCACCCTATCCTACACTCTTTCCCTACACGACGCTCTTCCGATCTAAAGGAATCAGCCATGCCCAGCACTTCACCGGTAGATTTCATCTCCGGCCCCAACAACGGGTCCACCTCCGGAAACATATTGAACGGGAAAACTGCTTCCTTGATGCCAAAGTGAGGGATATTGCGTCTTTTCAGACCCAGTTCGCTTAGCTTTTTGCCCATCATAAGCTGGGTGGCCAGATGAGCCATGGGTATATTGCAAACCTTGGATACCAGGGGAACTGTCCGGGAAGCCCGGGGATTGGCCTCCAGTACGTATACTGTATCCTGGCAAATTGCATACTGGATGTTCATCACTCCGACTACCTGGAGTTCGTTAGCGATGCGCCGGGTATATTCCTCAATCGTATCAATATGCTTTTGAGGGATGGAGACCGATGGAATAACACAGGCGGCATCTCCGGAATGGACTCCCGCGTATTCAATATGCTCCATCACTGCCGGAATAAAAACTTCGGAACCATCGGCAAGAGCGTCAGCTTCTGTCTCGATGGCGTTTTCCAGATAGCGGTCTATCAGGATAGGCCGGTCCGGTGTTATTCCTACAGCAGCGGTTACATAAAGGCTTAGTTCTTCTTTGTCATGAACGATTTCCATTCCTCGACCGCCCAGGACATAAGAAGGACGTACAATGAGCGGGTAGCCGATACGCGCGGCTACCAACAGAGCCTCATCCAGATTGCTGGCGGTGCCTGATTCCGGCATCGGGATGCCGTATTTTTTCATCATCTGGCTGAAGAGACCCCGGTCCGAGGCTATATCAATAGAACTCACTGAAGTTCCCAGGATTTTAACTCCGACTTTCTCCAGTTCGGCAGCGATATTGAGGGGGGTCTGGCCTCCAAATTGCACGATTGCACCCAGCGGCTTCTCTTTTTCGTAAATGCTCAAAACATCTTCTACCGTTAAAGGTTCGAAATAGAGTTTATCGGAAGTGTCGTAATCGGTAGAGACAGTTTCCGGATTGCAGTTGACCATGATGGTCTCATAATTCAGGTCTCTCAATGCAAAGGCGGCATGAACGCAGCAATAATCAAATTCTATGCCCTGGCCGATGCGGTTCGGTCCGCCGCCCAGAATCATTACCTTGGGCTTATTGCTTACCACGGTCTTATCCTGGCCGTTGTAGGTAGAATAATAATACATGGCCTCTTCTGCACCACTGACCGGCACATGGTCCCAGGCCTCCACTATCCCCAGTTTCGTGCGCTGCTCTCGCATCCCTGTTTCACTTGTTTCCAGCAGCCTGGCTAAATATTTGTCTGAGAAACCGTCCTTCTTGGCCTGCAGAAGCAGATTATCAGGTATAGATTTGCCTTTGTATTCCAGAATTCTCTCTTCAAGCTCTACCAGTTCTTTCATTTGCTGTATGAACCAGGGTTTGATATAAGTTTTCTTGTATAATTCCTGGATATCTGCACCTTTTCTCAGGGCTTCATACATAATGAACTGCCGCTCGCTGGTGGCATAGTTCAGCATTTGCATCAGCGCATCCAGCGGTTTTTCGTGAAAGTCGTTAGCGAATCCCAGCCCGAAGCGCCCAATCTCCAGGGAACGGATGGCCTTCTGAAAAGCTTCTTTATAAGTCTTTCCAATGCTCATAACCTCGCCTACTGCCCTCATCTGGGTGCCCAACCGGTCCTGAGCATCCCGGAATTTCTCGAAAGTCCACCTCGCGAATTTGACTACCACATAGTCACCTGACGGTGTATATTTTTCCAGGGTTCCGTCTCTCCAGTAAGGCAGCTCGTCCAGGGTCATTCCGACAGCCAGCTTGGCAGAAATTAAAGCAATGGGAAATCCGGTGGCTTTGGATGCCAGGGCGGAGGAGCGTGACGTACGCGGATTAATTTCAATAATCACTACGCGGCCGGTCCGGGGGTTATGTGCATACTGCACGTTAGTCCCGCCGATAATGCCCATTCTTTCCACAACACGATAGGAGTAGTCCTGAAGCCTTTTTTGTAAATTTTCATCAATGGTCAGCATAGGAGCGGTACAGAATGAATCGCCGGTATGGACACCTACCGCATCTACATTTTCAATGTAACAGACGGTTATCATCTGGTTTTTAGCATCGCGGATTATCTCCAGTTCAAGCTCTTCCCATCCTTCCAGAGACTCCTCTATGAGTACCTGACCTACCATGCTGGCGGCAATACCGCGAGAGGCAATTAACCGGAGTTCTTCAACATTGTAAACCAGACCGCCCCCCGTGCCCCCAAGGGTATAAGCCGGACGGACAATCACCGGATAACCCAGTTCCAGGGCAATGTTCTCGGCTTCCTCTACGCTGTAGGCTATCTTACTCTTGGGTACATCTACTCCCAGTTCTTCCATAGTCTCTTTAAATGCCAGACGGTCTTCTCCCCGCCTGATAGATTCGGGGTCTACTCCTACTACTTTAACGTTATATTTTTCCAGCGCGCCGCATTTGGCCAGTCCGGCGCTTAAATTAAGTCCGGTTTGTCCTCCCAGATTGGGGAGGATTGCATCCGGGCGCTCCTTCTCAATTATTTTTATCAGGGATTCCAGATTGAGTGGCTCCAGGTAGGTAGCATCTGCTGTTCCCGGGTCGGTCATAATAGTGGCCGGATTTGAGTTGACCAGGACTATCTGGTAACCCAGGGAGCGTAAAGCTTTACACGCCTGTGTGCCGGAATAATCAAATTCGCATGCCTGACCGATAACAATAGGACCTGAACCTATAATCATAACTTTGTGAATATCATTACGTTTGGGCATGTAGCCTCCTTTGTTTCAGTCAAAATATCTTTATCCCTGATTATATTATTGCAAAGATTTATTCCAGTCGTTTCAGACGTAATGCGGAATAAGAGTTGCGGGTAATAGCGGTAAGAAAGAAAAAACAGGAGCATTCAGGCGATACTGGCAGAAAAAGCTGCATGGTATACATTGTAGCTATTGTAGCATTGGCTGATAATTTGTACAAATCACCTGACACCGGGATTAGCTAATCCCGGTGTCAGTGGTAAAATATGTATTCGGGAAACCGATTGATGTGAGTTGTGGTAATTATATTAAGTACTATTATTCCGGAGCATTACTTTTATACCTCTTGCGGCCAGGTATTGTTTTGCCTCGGGTATAGATATTTCTTTGAAATGGAAGATGGAAGCCGCCAGGACAGCAGAAGCCTTGCCTGTGGTTACGGCTTCGTAGAGATGTTCTAACTTGCCGGCTCCGCCCGAAGCGATTACCGGTATAGATACCGATTCGGCAACAGCACGGGTCATCTCCAGGTCATAGCCTGCCCGGGTACCATCGGCATCTTTACTGGTGAGCAGTATTTCACAGGCTCCGAGAGTTTCAACTTCCCTTGCCCAGCCAACCAGGTCGATTCCAGTGGCTTCGTTTCCGCTTTTAACAACTACCTCCAGCCTGGGTGCGCTGGCTCCGGGAGGATTTTTACGGGCGTCGATGGCAACAACCAGTTTATTCTTTCCGAATACCCTGGTTCCATTAGAGACCAGGCCCGGAATTTTTACGGCTGCCGTGTTAACAGAGACTTTATCTACTCCCAAATCAAATAAGGATTTCATATCCTCGATACTATTTATACCGCCGCCGACGGTGAAAGGAATGGTAACTACCTCACGCACCTTCTTAACCCACTCAAGCCGGGTACTCCTGTCTTCTACAGTGGCAAAAATATCCAGAAACACCAGATCGTCAGCGCCTTCATGGCAATATGCTGCGGCAGCTTCTACCGGGTCCCGGGCGTCCTTTAAATTCCCGAAATTTATTCCCTTTACTACTCGACCTCCTCTGATATCCAGACAGGGGACAATTCTTACTGCATCCATTTATACAGGCCTCCGATATATCGATACTTTTATGTCTATATTAACGTAAAAGATTCTCTTTCAGCAAAATTGCAGTAAGGATAGGTTTGTCATTCGGGAAAGGGAAGCAATCTGGGGTAACAAAAAATGGACGGCAGGCAGAATGGTTGGCTGGATAAGGTGCAATCGGCACTGGCTCCGGTGTAAGGAGCATATCTCTTCAATCTATTTTGTTCAAAATATTTTGCAGTTCCTCTCCTTCCAGGACCTCGACTTCCATTAATTTCTCGGCCAGATTAACTAATCTGGCCCTGTTTTTCTGTAAAATATCTTTTGTTACTTCGTGAGCCTGAATGATTAACTGATTTACTTCCTCATCAATCTCT
>CAZIQW010000246.1:0-1764 GCA_964541585.1 uncultured Dehalococcoidales bacterium
GCATTACCTTTAACAGTAACGACAGCAGGCAGTGAGACGAGTACCTTTTCTTTTTTGCCTTTACCAATATGCCGGATGATGGTAATCTCTGTCCGGGAGCTGTTTAAAGTAAAATCGATAGCTGCGGCGACGCTCGGCAAATCGAGTAAGGCAGCAGTAAAAGTCCCGAGAATACCGTTTCCGGTATCCAGGCTCCGGGCTCCGAAAAGCGCGAGGTCGGCATGAAGGATATTGATAAACCTGCCCAACAAGAGAGCTTTATCACAGGAAGCGAGTTCGCCGCAATATTCATCCCATATGCGGAAAGCTTTATCGGCACCAGCGGCCAACCCATCGCGTAAATACTTTACAACTCTTGCCGTCCCGATAGAAACCAGGGTAATTTCAAAGGGGAAGCCGGAATTTTTTAGAGCCAGTGCCATGGCCAGCGCTCCGGTATCGTCAGGGTTTGCCCTGAGGGGCAAGCCCTCACGAAGCAAGATCCGGTTCGTCGGGGCACTGGTGAGCCTTATTGCAGGATCAACTACCTCTTTGAAACAAACAACTATTTTCATAATATTATAAACTAGGTTAGCCGGTAATTAACGCCGAAACCGCCCCGGGGGTAAGTCCAGGCTATGGCACCTTTATCACACAGGATCTGGCAGGTGCCGCATTCCAAACAGTTTTCATAGACCACGCTTAGTAATTTTGTCTCTTCATTACAGGTATAACAGTTCGCCGGGCAAGCCGTAACACAGGTTGGCCGGCTGCATGTCAGGCATATTTGACCGTTTATGATGATGTGCGATTTCTCATCAGTGATGAATTGCGTCAGTTCCGGTAAGTCAGCGATGTTCATTATAAAGCCTTGCCTATTTTAAAACCGTCAGAGGTGAGTTCAGAGAGTTTCACTTTTCGCAACGCTTGCTTTAGCGCCAGATTGAGCAGCTTGCGTCGCGGTTCCCCGTCAACTTTATAAATCCGGGTGAAAATATCGGTAACTATCTGCGGGTAAGTTTGATAAAGGCGGTCCAAATGCAGCATGCCGGCAGCGTTTTTGAAAGTTTTCATGTCTTGCATAATGAAGCTTTCAGAGAGTTTTGTTTTATAGGAAGACAGTGCGGCGGCACTGAAATCTTTGGCCTTAGCCGCTCCAATAGCCGTTTCGGCAGCCAGGGCGCCCGATGTCATGGCCAGGTTGATACCCTCCAGGTTTATGCCATTAGTATAACATAACCCGGCGGCGTCCCCGGCGATCATTATCCCGTCGGCATATAACTGCGGGACGGCCTTAATACCGCCTTCCGGAACCAGGTGAGCGGAATATTCCAGAGGCACGGCACCTTTGATGAGCTTTTTAACCTGCGGGTGCCGCAGCATTTCATCAAGAACCTCATAAGGAGTCTTCCCCGAAGCGCTCAGAGAGTTCAGGTGCAGGACGGTACCGATAGAAAGGGTTTCATGATTTGTATAAAGGAACCCGCCGCCATGTATCCCGCCAGTGGAGCCCAGGAAGCTGATATCGGCACCCTGGTCGCGAACCAGGTGAAACCGCTCATTGATAGCAGCCTCAGGCAAGCCCATAAGGAGTTTAACCCCCAATCCCAGGTTGGCGGGCCCGAAATTACGCCATAAGCCGAAACGTCTAGCCATAAAAGATAACACTCCGTCGGCAGCGATAACCACATCAGCAAAAAGTTCGCCGGCACGATCTTTAATGGCAACACCGCTGACTTTGCCATCTTTTACAATCAGATTTTCCACCATACACTCACAGAGTAA
>CAZIQW010000246.1:1774-4168 GCA_964541585.1 uncultured Dehalococcoidales bacterium
CTGCCTGCGCGGCAAGCCAGTCATCAAAAACGGGACGGAAGACCGTATAGCCGTTATAAGGAGGCTCATCGAATTCCTCATTTTCACACGTAAGGGAAACTGAGGAAGAGGGTGTCATGAAAGCAAGCACTTTTTTGTAAACGTGTCTTTCAAGAGGGGCTTTCTCCCAAAATACGGGGAAAAGTTCATTCAAAACGGGGCTATTATGCAGCAGCCCGCCGAACATATTCTTAGCGCCGGGCCGCTTGCCCCGCTCCAGCAGGCAGACTTTAAGCCCGGAACGGGCGAGTTTAACAGCGGCGATGCTGCCAGCAGGGCCGGCCCCTACGATAATAACGTCAAACGATTTTACCATCTTTCCTAGCCTGTTTTATTTGCGCAATGAGTAATGGCAGAACATCTCTCAGATCAGCAACAGCCCCTATATCGGCACTGTGAAAAATATCAGCCGACGGGTCGCGGTTTACCGCAATAATTTTTCCTGCATCCTGGATGCCGCCGACATGGTGGATCGCCCCGGAAATTCCGAGCGCCAAATAAAGTTCCGGACTAACCACTTTCCCCGTTTGCCCGATCATACGTTCGCGGGGAAACTTGCCGGTATCGACCGCGGGGCGGGTGGTGCCGACAGCGCCATCGATAAGGTTAGCCAATTCCGCTACCAGGGGCAAGATATCATCTGAGATTGCTCCCATCCCGGCGGATACAATGACATCCGCATCCGCAATATCGACCGTTTTGATGTCAGCAGGCAAGTAAGCCAGGTGCTTAACGATGAAGTCTGCCGGTGATAATACAGGTTCGATAACGGTTGTCTTGACCTCACTTCTGCCAGCGGCAGGTATAACCTGCAGCGACCGGTTAGCCATGGTTACGATCATGCATTTACCGGGGCGGAAACTTATATCCTGGAATAGCTGAACGTCAAAGACTAAACGATGGAAGACCGGTTGGGATTCATAAAACCGGTTGATTTACCCACACCGAGACACGACTCCGGTCTCCAATAAAGCCGCGAGGCGTGGGGCTACCTCCTGTCCGGTCAGGGTATCGCCCATCAAGAAAAGCCAGGGTCTAGCCTCTTTTAGCGTCGGCAGGATAGCCGCGGTATAGGCGGCGGCGGAATATTCTCGAAGGAGCGGGTGGCGGAAATGGTATACTTTACCAACGCCATACCGCGAGAAAACATCGTTAAAGTCACGGTTAGTTTCTCCCAAAACTAATACCGCTACGGTGCCACTCACCCTGGATGCGATACCAGCAGCTTCGGAGAGCAAACCGAGACTTAAATCACTGATTTCATCAGAAATAGCATTTATCTCCGGTAAAACCCAAATTGTTTTTTGATCAATCAACATTGTTCCTTAACCGTTTAATGCAACCACAGACAGTATATTCTGGTCCAGTGTCAGATTGACCTGCCCACCTTTTCGCCTTCGAGGAAAGCCATATCTATCTTACGCGGCGCTACGCAATCACCGATACGGTAGAGTTCTTCAACTTTGCCTTTCAGTTCCTTATAGAGGCTATCGGAAACCCTGTTACCCATGGCCGTAATAATAGAATCATACCCGCTAAAGGAAAACCATTGATTGGAATAGACATTAAAACCCTTGACTTCCAGCCCCCTGATCTCCATAACCGCGAAGTCAGGGGTAAAGGTCACGCCTTTTTGTAACAGGCGCTGGCGTGTCAGGTATAAGTCTTGAGTGGGGCCAAGGTCGCCGCCGATAAACAGGGAAGAGGTCAGCATGTGGACCGGTTTACCCTTATCAGCGAGGAACTCGGCGGTTGCTGTAGCCTGATGGTGGCCGTCATAATCAATAAAGAGTATTTTCTCGCCTAATTCTACCTGACCGAGGAGCACCTGCCAGACATTAAAAATATGCGGGCCGGCGGCTCCCTGCACGGGACACTCCCTGGGAACCGACCCGGTAGCAATAATGACGGTATCCGGGTTTAAGGAGAGAACAAAATCAGCGGTTACTTCTTGATTCAGGATTATTTTTACCGTCAGGGTTTTCAACTGGTTCTCCTCGTTGCGGATGACGGAACCGAATTCGGCACGCCCGGCCCCCAACATGGCGATATTAACCTGGCCACCTAAAGCGCTGTTTTTTTCATACAAAGTAACTTCATGGCCGCGTTTAGCAGCGATTTCGGCAGCACGTAAACCGGCGGGGCCACCGCCCACGACCAGGACCTTTTTCTTGATCAAGGCCGGTTTAAGGGAGCCGATGCCCAATGTTTTTTCACTGCCGATAGACGGATTTTGAATACAGCCGATGTATTTATTCATACCGATACGGGCATAACAGCCCTGATTATCGGCGACACAATACCTGATGTCCTCCAGCCTGCCCTCTTTGGATTTGTTAGCGATTTCGGGGTCGC
>CAZIQW010000247.1:0-4131 GCA_964541585.1 uncultured Dehalococcoidales bacterium
ACGGATGGGGACCATTCATGGGTTTTTCTGATCAAAATTCCTTCCAGTTTGGATATATCAAAGCATATGTTAATTTAAATCACGATATCCAGTGATTTGCGGATACAGAAAATCAGTTAACAGGCAATGTGAGCGTACATCTTCCGGGGTACATCAAAACAGGGAGATTGTTTAAGGGGAATTTAAATTTATAATCCGGAGAAAGGCTTATTAATTCGTTTCCTCAGGGACATCCAGGGCTGTAAGATATCCGCCGTAAAATCCTACCGCCATTAAGATCAAATCGTGCATATAGAGCTTGTTTCTCCTGCTGGATAACAGGCCCTGACAAAATTTTTCCGTTGCCTCCAGGGATTTTTGCACCTTGAGCCTTTCGTTTTCGTCTAACTGACAGTGAGGATTATTGTCAATCCCCTCCTTGAATTCCTCCAAGTAGTCTTTCATAAGCTCAGGAGTAGCTATATCTTCGTCTTTCCATTTACTCATGTTCTGACTCCAATAATTCAGACCGGATTTGTCAAAGCAATGTAAACTCCGTCACTTTCCATTTGACGGTATACATACACTATAACAAATAATTTGCCGGATGTCGTGGACTGCAGGCTTCTCTTCCTGAAAGACAAAAACCTCAGAAAAAGGAATAGATGAAATAACCGATGATTATCAGCCCGACCACTGCTTTAAGCAGGAAACCGACCGCAGAACCCAGAAGAGCGCCGAGGGCGGCTTGAAAACCCTGTCTGGGTTCCTTTTTGGCTATCAGTTCTCCCAGAAAGGCTCCCAGAAGCGGGCCGAAAATAATTCCCCAGAATCCGAGCGTTATTATTCCGATGATAAAACCCAGGAACGAGCCCAGCAGACCCCAGTTGCTGGCTTTATATTTCTTTACTCCAAGCATGGGGGCGGCAAAGTCCAAAGCCAATGTCAATGCTGTCAGAATGAAAAAGATAACTACTGCCAGGATGGAAATCTGGTTGAATCCGGTCCCTATGGCGTATACAAACAGTCCCAGCCATATCAAAGGAATTCCGGGTACAAACGGCAAGATAATACCGCATAAGCCCACCAGCATCAGAAGCGAACTGATTATAAGCAAAACTACATTTATCATTGTATCTCACGTCCGGATAAAGACCGGGGACAGGTAAACAAAAGAGCCGATATGGAACAAAAGGAATGCGGCCACTCCGCAAATGACGGGAATTTTAATTTTGGCAGGTCTTGCCGCAGACCATTTCAGAGCCTGATAAAAACCCAGACCCAGGCCCAGACAGAGCGCACCGATTGTCGGGTAAAAATAATATACGAAGCTGATCCTGTCGGTAATGAGGCTGATTGGAATCCAGAGGAGATAAGTGCTGAAGAACCAGGCGAAACCAAATAGCCCCGCCTCGTTCCCTTTCAGCGCTCGGTAAAGCATGTAGAGGGCTGTCGGTATGGTCAGTGCCCAGATGGAGGGACTGATGGCTCCGAGGTAATCGGGAGAATACCAGTAAGCCATCGGCTCATAGTTCAATATCCACTCCCAGGGCCGGCTTAAGGCTTCATGGTTGGTACTGGCGAAAGTCAGGCTGCTGCTTAGAGTCATCATTTCTGCAATCCGGACCAGGGGATTCTGGAACTGCCGGGTTATCGCAAAATCGAATAAAGGCATTAAGGCGATAAATGAAAGGGGAGCCAGGACAACGGTGAGTGCGAACCACCGGGAGCGTTGAGGTCGGGAGAATAACCAGTGGATGAAAATAGCCGGTGTGGCCATCGCAGCATATAGTTTGGCCAGGGCACTGAGTCCGATGAAGATACCGGAGAGGACATAATGCCTCTGGAGATAAAGCAGGAAGAAGGCCAGCATGAGCGTTACATAGAAAACATCCAGCATGGCGACGCTGGCCTGGATGAAAGTAAAATTTTCCAGCCCTAATAAAAAGACGGCGATAGAAGCCGCGCCCCGGGACATATTTAATCTGCGGCAGACAAAATAGAAGAAAATAATTCCCAGAGTGCCCATGATGACTGAGGGAATCCGCCAGCCCCACTGGTTGTCCCCCAGGACAGTCAGGCCGCCGACGATAAATAGTTTGGCCAGGGGTGGGTGTTCGGGGCGCTCGGTCTGATTATTGTCCAGGATATACCGGGCATCCTTGACATAATGTTGCTCATCAAGAATAAGCTCGTTGGGTATCGTGATAATGCTGAGGTGCATCGCGAATGTTACTACGACTACCAGAAATAACCAGAAGTACTCCCATTTATAAATCCGCGAGAGGGTATCTTTCACTTCCATGTCCAGAACAGGCTGAGTGTGTAGTTCCAGATGAAAGCCACGACTATGCCTATGAAATTTGCGATAAGACGAAGTGAGAGGGTATCGGTCCCGGCAAGCGCCAGGATTCCCGAATATATGCCGAAATTGATAGCCGCTCCGGCCAGACAGACCAGGTTAAACTTAAGAACCCGGCTGATGAATGATTTTCGCTTGCCTGTTCTCCGGTCGGCAAAGGTGAAGTAGTCATTTAAAAGAAAATTGGTAATGATGGAGACCTCGATGCCCGGGAGCACCGCAAGGTGTCTATTCCACTCTGTAAGTAGAGTTACCAGAGCCAGCACGCCCTGGTTGACGACGATGCCGCTGATACCTACAGCAATAAACTTTAGCAGTCGCAGCAACTCGCCTTTTCTCCGCATCAGGCTAAAGATATGTTTCAAATAATCTATTTGCTGCCGGGCTTTCATTTTGCTGCTGCCGGTGCTGCGGTCTTCGAATATAAAGGGGACTTCAACCACCTTCCGGAACTGTCCCATGACCAGCATTTCCAGGAGTATTTTGTATCCCAGCGGATTAAAAGCTGTCTTTTCAATACCGTCCCGGTTGAACATAAAAAATCCGGACATCGGGTCTTTGACCTGGCGCGTAGAGGGTAGAAACAGATGGGCCAGGGCGGAAGCCCCTTTGGAGATAATCCGGCGGGACAGTCCCCAGTTGGGACAACCTCCTCCCGGTATATAGCGGGAGGCAACGGCCATATCTGCCCCGTTTTCCACCGCTTTCAGTAATTGCGAATTGATTTCCGGCGGGTGCTGGAGGTCGGCGTCCATTACCCCGATAATATTTCCCCGTGCATATTTGAACCCATACAGGACGGCGGTAGCCAGGCCGCGTTCTTGAGTGCGGACCATGACTTTTACCGGATATTTATCTGCCAGGGTAGACGCTATTTCAGCGGTTCCGTCCTGGCTGTTGTCATCCACGATGAGAATTTCATACTGATGATTGGCAAAGGCGCGGCTCAGCCTCTCTACCAGAGGGACAATATTATCCTTTTCATTATAGGTGGGGATAATTACCGAAACCGTATTATCAAGCATGAATTACAAATTCCTCTAAAGCGACTTTACGTCTACTTGAATTTTACCATATTCCATACCAGGCAGAGAAATCTCAGTCTTCCGGGCCGGGGGGCATTATTAAACGCCCTCTGCTTCTGGTATACTTAGTCTATGACCCCGGTGGAATTTGTCTCCATTTTCTTTGTTGCACTCAGTCTATCTGCCGACTGTTTTGCTGTAGCCCTGGGTGGCAGTGTATCCGTCAGGAAGTTGCGTGATTTCCATGTGTTCCGTACTGCGCTGGCTTTTGGTATTGCTCAGGCGGTAATGCCTGTAATCGGGTGGGTAATCGGACACACTGTTGTGGACTACGTTGCCAGCTATGCTCACTGGGTAGTTTTTGGACTGCTGGCTATCGTGGGCGGCAGAATGATCCGGGAGGCTTTTCGAGACCAGAATGAAGGGAAGGAAAGTGCAGATATCAGCCGGGGATTTTTACTGGTATCTCTGGCGGTAGCCACGAGCATTGACTCGCTGGCGGTAGGCTTAAGTTTCGGTGTTCTGGAAACCAGCATCGTTTATGCCAGCCTGATAATAGGATTGGTGGCTTTCCTGATTACGGTCCTGGGCTTTTACGTCGGACGGAAGGCGGGCGGTCTGCTGGGAAAGAGAGCCAGGATTATCGGCGGGATAATCCTGATAGGTATCGGCCTCCGGGTGCTTTTGACCGGGCTTCCGGGCGGCTGATTGCAGGGTCTTTTCATTTAGTTTGCATGACGGTTAACAAGAAATTCAATAAAGTTG
>CAZIQW010000248.1:0-4131 GCA_964541585.1 uncultured Dehalococcoidales bacterium
CTATTCTATTCTTAAAGAACACAGGCCTTATCAGCCTGAAAGTGTATTGTTATGAGCCTATTGATTTTCCATAGTAGGTCTTTTTTAATGCCTGCAAATAATATGTAAATTTTTCTATTCCCCTTACGGCACTGATAAAACAAAAACCGGCATCAAATCCTTGAAGACGGTTTCACCACTGGCTCCCTGCCGTCCAGGTGACCACATTACGGACGGCAGTTCATCGCACTCATCCTGTATACTGATATTTAATTTCAAATCAAGCAGCCCAGCCCAAAGCTGGAACCACTTCCCTCAAACAGAGACTGCTTATCATTCTATACCGGGAATATTGAGCTTGTCAGTCAACAAAACGATAATTATTTGTCGACAATACGATTAATCAGGGGGTTGGGGTGTACCATCCTCCGCAATGACACCATGCAAGCCTAGCGTTTACAATGGACGTCTACAGTCATATAATAGAAGGGATGCAAGAAGACGCGATAGCATTACTGGATGAAGTCTTACCGGCCGGGGTTAATGGTACCGGAGAAAATAGCACCATTAAAAATATTAGCACCAATTTAGCACCAAAAGTTAACATAAGTAGCAGAAAAAACTAGAATTTAGCCTCGTGCCCCTGTAGCTCAGGCGGACAGAGCAGCGGTTTCCTAAACCGCGTGTCGAGCGTTCGAGTCGCTCCAGGGGCACCATATTTTGAAGCCAAAAAAGCCCCCTTAGTATATAAAACCCGGGGGCTTTTTTATTATTCCGGCCTGTTTATCGAAAGCATATTCCCAACAAGCATTTGCTCGCGGACATGGCGAACCCGGTTAGCGGCAGGCTCAATGCTTCTATAAGGACTAAAATTGCATTACTAAATCCCCATTGTGAATTCGCTTTTCATGGGTTACAGTGTCAAAAGGGCTAGAGCCTGCACCAGATTGGCGTGTTTTGATATCGAATAGCTCCGGGATTACCAAGTTGTGTGAAATTTGCCTGAGAGAAGGAATACTGAAATGGAGAAGGTCAAGGACCCACTGGAAGCGGCCAGTGATACGGAAAGCATAATTCAAGAATACCGGGAAAGGCTGAATCGTGCCCTCGAGGTAGAAGGCAGCAAACTGAAAGAGAGGGCGGAGCAAGATTCAAAGCAGATAATCGCCGGAGCCAGGGAAGAAGCCGACCGGGTTGTGGCTCAGGCGAAGGAAGAGGCCAGGGCCGAATCGGAACGAATCATTGCAGTGGCCAGAAAAGAAGCCGAGCAAACAGCCGGGAAATCCCGGGAAGAAGCCGCCGAGGCCCGGCGAGAGTCAGCCAGGATTATCGATGAGGCCAGGGAGAAAGCCTCGCAGATTATTTTGGAAGCCGTTGAGAGGGCTGCAGAACATACCCGGGGTGAGTTTGCCCGGGCTGCTTCGGAGGCCATGAGCAGGACGTCTCTTTTGTTGACCGGGGTAAGTAAAAGCGTAGAACAGATAATCGGTGAAGCCGAAACCAATATTAAAGCTGAGCTGGAACGTTTTGCTACCATAATCGACGAAGCTGAAATAAAACGTCAGCTGCTTGGCGCGATAAAAGAGAAAGAGCCTGAGGCAAGCTCAAAGCAGGAAGCCGAGGAAGCGGTCCTGCCGGAGGTCTCCGATACCGGAAAACCGGAACCGGCGGTTTCCGTCAGCGAGAAAACCGCGCCAGCAGCTCCTTCCGCGGGATATAAGCGGAATGCTGCGGCCGGTAATGATGAAGATGCCCGGCTTTTTAAAGGGTGTGTCAGGCTGGAGATAATACCCCCGTTTAACCAGGAACATACGGCGGGCGTACCGGAATGGCTGGCCCGGCTTCCCGGATTGAAAATTAAATCCACCGGAAACTATGCCGGCGGCAACAGGCGCATAGAGACGCATGATATCGACCTGGCGCAGCCGATGCCCCTGCTGAAAATTTTCAAGAACATGCCCCCGGTAAAGAGTGTCGATGAGAACAAGGGGAACATTGTCATAACTTTGAAATAGAGGCGGTGACCCTAAACCGTCTCCGGGCCGGAAACTGGTTCATTCGCGGCCTTTCATCTTGTCTCGCAGGGGTCTATCACGGAGCTGTTATTCACCGGAGGGGTGGTGGCGATGATAATCGTAGAGACAAAAACTAAAACTGCGAAGGCTATCCAGGCAAGCCGGTAGCTGGCAAATGTATCGTATATCCAGCCGGCGAACAGCGGGCCCGCAATTCCCCCCAGGGTAACGAGACCTATCATTATCCCGAAAATGAAACCGTAATTGCCCCGCCCGAAATACTCTCTTAGCAGTGGCGCCCTCAGTGTAAAATTACCCCCCCAGCCGATACCGTAAAGAATGATGGCAGGGATAATCATCCAGATTGCTTCACCGGTGGCGAAGATAAAGCAGACCATGCCCAGAGCGAGCACGAGGAAGAACACGGTTGTAACCACCTTGACATTATACTTGTCTCCCAGCCATCCGGAGGCAACCCGTCCTGCGATGCTTATTAAGGGAGCCCCAGTGGCTAACAGGCCGGCGGTTGCCCTGGGCATTCCGATACTGTCAAAGTACGGCATGATGTGTGTTGTGATCGAGACCAGAGCAAAATAGGAAAAGGTCATAGCCAGTCCCAGATGCCAGAAAGTACGGCTGAGAAGAGCCTGTTTTCTTCCGATGCTCACCTCGGGAGCCCTGTCCTTCACCCTGCCCTGACTGTCAGTTGTTTGGGGGTTCTTTTCACCGTCCGGCAGGTAACCGTACGGTTCCGGTTCATGTCTCAGTAACAGGGATAAAGGCAGGCAGATAACCATTATCAGGATACCCAGGCCTATCAGTGCCGTGCGCCAGCCAAAATTATCAATGAAAAGAACCACCAGGGGAATAAGCAGGCCGCCGATGGCGAAACCGCTGCCGATAATACCGGAGACCAGCCCCATTCTTTTACGGAACCAGTTGGCCATTGTGGTCATTACTACGGTAGGGCTGGTGCCGCTGATGCCGAAGGCGATTGCGGCGAATCCCACATAGAACATAGCGAGGGAGTCGACGCCGCTCAGAAAAATCATAGCCAGACCGACCATGACAGTTCCGCCGAACACGAGCCGGCGGGGTCCCCAGCGGTCGATAAGGATTCCCATGAGGGGGGACAGCAGACCGGCTTCGACACCCCGAATAGAGGCTGCTACGGAAATCTGGGTGTAACTCCAGCCAAACTCGGCCGCTATCGGCTCGAAAAAGGCGGTGAATCCCAGAGTAATGACGCCGGCCAATATCATTGAAATCAGGAAAAATGCGCCGACTATCCACCAGCCATAAAATATCCCGGACAGCTTACGGTTGAAAAATGACTTGTCGTTATTTATGACGTTTCCTCAGTTCTGTATGGTCGATTATATATTAGCTGAATGGTATGGAATCTCTATTGACATGGCTTATGCGGCGTTCTCGCTGAATTCCATACGTTCTATATTTTAAACTTGATATGCTGCGGTTTCAACACAGAGTCTGTTACGGCCTGTGTTAGAATGCATCATGAGCTTGCAGGTGATAAAGCAGAAAAATGGGGGAGGAAAACTGGTCGCAGCCCACCTTGACCATACTTACGCTCTGTAATAATACGATGTTATGGCCTGAAATTACCGTGGTATTACGACGACGGCTTTCTATTTACAGCAGAACTTCCAACCAACATTACCGGTTAAGACGGAGTTGTTGCTAGCGGACTCCGGCCGGTTCTCTGGCCCCAGCGGGCATCATCCTCTCAGCCGCTTTCATACTTTCGATGCTGGCTTTCATGCTGTGGCTGATGTCGGATAGCGGATAGATTTCAAAATCCATGAAGCCGTATAGCGGCATCGTAATAAGAGTCTGGTTTAAATCTTCCGCTGACGGGTGTTCGCAAATTGCCATGGTAGTTTTGGCTCCCGGCATAGCATATAGCTCCAGTATTTTGCCGTCTTTGCGTTGCTGGTCTGACCAGGATAAGGTTAATTCTAATAGCTGCCTGCCGGTAGCAGGCGGAAGCATGGAGAATGAGTCTTTCAGGGTGCACAAACTGAGAAATTTCATCTTACTCCTCCTCTGGCCCCGACATCTACGGATGGGGACCATTCATGGGTTTTTCTGATCAAAATTCCTTCCAGTTTGGATA
>CAZIQW010000249.1:0-4108 GCA_964541585.1 uncultured Dehalococcoidales bacterium
TTTGCCAGTCTGTCATGCTGGAGGCCTCGACCGGCGAGGCCGAAGCATCTCAGGGAGGTGGGGCAAATATAATGCGCAAATATTATTCACGCTCTATATAGAAAACAGTTGAAGCCTGTGAGGGATTTTACCTCTGTATAGCGACTAATATAATAAGAGGGGAAACGGTACGAAAGTACCGGTACTAATAAACTAATCAAAATGATACGAATTCTGGTATACTTCCAGCATAAATACGATATAGAATAAACGGGGGTTTCCGGGGAGAAATTACCCGGAGGGACCTTACAAAAGGGGCAGGAGGTCAAGTTGGCAGCGCATAAACTGGATATCAATGAGATTCTGAAACTGGCGGTGGAAAAGGACGCCTCGGATATCCACCTGAAAGCGGGGGCCGCTCCGATTTACCGCATACACCAGGAGTTGATTAGCGAAAGCAGCTTCCCCGTTCTCACCGCGGAGGATACCCGCGAATTCTTAAATACCATCACCAGTGAAAAACAGAAACAGCATTTCGCGGAGGAACGGGAGCTGGATATGTCCTACAGCGACGAAGCGGTCGGGAGGTTCCGTGTCAATGCTTATATCCGGACCGGTACGGTCTGCCTGGTCTTCCGCTGGGTGCGAAAAGAAATCCCGGACCTGGAGGAGCTGGGCCTGCCGCCTGTCTGCCAGGAGCTGGCCTTGAAGCGGGACGGGCTGATAATTTTGACCGGCCCCACCGGGTGCGGCAAGTCTACCACCCTGGCCGCCATGCTCGACTATATGAACAAGTCTTTAAAACGCAATATCATCACCATTGAGGACCCCATCGAGTTCCTCCATGAGGATGGGCTGTGCGCCTTTTCCCAGCGGGAAGTAGGGGTGGATACCGTCACCTTCGCCAGCGGGCTCAAACATATTTTCCGCCAGGACCCGGACGTGATACTCATCGGCGAAATGCGGGACCTGGAGACCATGGCCATCGCCCTGACGGCGGCGGAGACCGGACACCTGGTGCTGACCACCCTGCACACCCCCAGCTCCTACGAGGCCATCGACCGTTTTGTGGATGCTTTCCCGCCGGAGCAGCACCAGCAGGTACGCCTCCAGTTGTCCACTACTTTGCAGGCGGTCCTCTACCAGGTGCTGATACCCCGGGCGGATGATGACGGCGTCGTCCCGGCGGTGGAGGTGCTGATTGCCACGCCGGCTATCCGCAACCTGATTCGGGAAGGCAAGAGCTACCAGATGGTGAATTTCATGCATACCAGCCATGAGGTGGGCATGCAGACCCTGGAGCAGGCCTTAACCGAGCTTTACCGGGTGGGTAAAATCAACCAGAAAGAGGCCATCTCCCGTCTGCGGGCCACGGATGCCCCCGGCGGCGGTCTGGAAGGCGAGGCTGTCCGGATGAAAAGCACCCTGGACCTGAGGTTCGGCCATAAATAAAAAGGAGGACTTTCGCAACTTAATATCATTCTGAGCGCTGCCTCCCTGTCATTCTGGAGGCTGGCTTAGCGGTCGAAGAATCTGTCTCTTTCATTGTCATTCTGAGCGCTGCCTCCCTGTCATTCTGGAGGCTGGCTTAGCGGCCGAAGAATCTGTCTCTTTCCTGTCATTCTGAGCGCTATTTCCTGTCATTCTGAGCGCAGCGAAGAATCCGGTGGGGCGAGGAAAAACAGGGCGCGAAACCCCTGATAAAAATAGATTTGCAGGTTTGTGATAGAATATAGTAAAGCGCCTTTACTTTACATATATGTTGATATATAATATTCGTTCCGGTGGTATAAGGCAGCCGGGCAATCCTCCCTCAGGATAAGGGAGAAAAACTATTCCTCCCTTTCGTAAAGGGAGGTCAGGAGGGATTTGCTAATCCAGTCCTCCTTTTCCAGTTCCTCCCTCAGGATAAGGGACAAACCATTCCTCCCTTAGGATAAGGGAGGTTAGGAGGGATTTAGAAATCCACCTTACAAACAAAGGGAGAAAACAACAGGACACAATGTTGGGAAATAAAATAAAAAGTTCGGAGCAAGGCTTCAGCCTGATTGAAGTCATCGTGGGGGTGGCCATACTGGCCGCCCTGGGTGTGGCTTTGCTTTCCAGCCTGACACTGGCCACCAGAGTCGCCATGAGCACCAATACCATGGAGACCGCCCGCGACCTGGCCCAGGCCCAGATGGAATACGTGCAGAGCCAGGCTTATAACGACGATAACCCTGAAGATTATGAAGGTGAAGACTATGAAGGCCCAGCGTTTTATGACACATTGCCAGACCTGGAGAACGATTATCCCGGTTATTATGTAAAAATTAGCGCCAGCCGTATTGATAAGGGAAATGGCATAGAAACCGATACCGGATTCCAGGAAATAACGATTATAGTTTACCAGGGTACTGAAGAGCAGTTCACGCTGGTAGGGCGCAAGGCGGACTGGTGATGTTGAAGAAATTATTCCACAAACACGGCAGTCAAAAGGGATTCACCCTGGTGGAGCTCCTGGTGGCCGTGGCTATCACGGCCGTCATCGGTTCCGTGATTACCATGAGCATTTCGCAGCTGTTTTCCGTCAGCATTTCAGATAAAAACCGGATGACGGCCGTCAAGCAGGTGGAGAACGCCTTGCATTATATTAACCGGGATGTCCAGATGGCCGACAGGAGATTAATTTCTCCCGACGATGGGTCTACAGGATATTTTATAATGGGTTTAAATCTACAATGGACGGATTATACTTTAGACCCTGTGGTGAAAATTTCAGTTGATTACACACTGGATGCGGACGGTGTTCTGGAAAGAGTCTATACTATCAAGGAAAACAATGAAGAAGAAAACATTATCAGTACCGTTACCACTAATATTGCCAGCCACATTGATTCGGTAAATTCATATTATTCGTTTGACGGTGAAATGCTTGAAATTAAAATTACAGCTTCAGTTGGAGGATTTAAATCAGTTACCGAGAGCAGGACCTTACAGGTGAAGCCCAGAGTAAATTAGAGGCGTCACCGGGTGGTGAAGTAATGTATGCGAAATTAAGTAAATTATTCAAAGGACCGGCCTCCGCCGAAAAAGGCGCGGTGCTGGTGATGGCCCTCATATTGCTGGCCGTGGGCAGCCTGATGATTGTCCCCCTCCTCAATTTCATGGGCAGCGGGCTTCGCACCACCGAGCGGGTCTACGACCAGAAAGCCTACGAGCTCTATGCCGCTGATGCCGGGGTCAGGGAGGGTATTCTACGCATCAAGCAAAACGATGGTCTGCCGTATGATTTGTATTATCCGAGATATTTTGTTATTGATGACCCTATCAATGGCAATGATGTGTGGTATACGATTACTTCGATTAACCCCATCCCCTTTGGCGGGACCGAAGTCTACCGCGTGGTCTCTACGGCCGGAGCTACCTCCGTTACCGCGGATGTTGTCATAGTCGACTTCTTTCAGACTTTTACCCGAAATGCCATTACCAGTGTGGGTGATCTTGACTCTCCGAACAACGCTGACCAATCAACGATTAGCGGGACTATTATGTCTTCGGGTGTAGACGGAAGTTACACGCCTGTAAACGGTTTCATTTCTGCTATATTGATAACCGATGGCGGCAGCGGCTATACCGACCCTAAAATAAATATAACAGGAACCGGTACCGGTGCGGAAGCCACAGCCGTGTTGCATGATGGTGTCATTACGAATATTGAACTTGGCAATGGAGGCTCGGGTTACACTGCCCCCGGGATAGTTATCGAGGATGCCACCGGCGTCAAGGCCAAAGCCAAAGCCGTGGTCACTGATGGCGTTATTACGGATATCAAGGTTATTAATGGGGGATATGATTATGAGGACCCGGTGATAACTATTGAGGATACTACCGGTAGCGGTGCTGAGGCCACAGCCACTGTTGCAGATGGAGTGGCCACCCTGGCGCTGATGAACGCTGGCGGCTCCGGCTATATTGCGCCGATGGTCAGCTTTGTGGATGCTGAAGGCAAAAATGCCGCGGCTACTGCCGTGGTGGATGATGGAGAGATTACCGACATTATCCTGACCAATGGTGGATACGGCTATTCCTCGGATACCACTATAGATCGGAAGAGCACACGTCTGAACTCCAGTCACGAGATTCCATC
>CAZIQW010000250.1:0-4098 GCA_964541585.1 uncultured Dehalococcoidales bacterium
TTCGGCAGCCCTGGGACACGGCTACCGCCTGGGCTTCCTGGGTATGCTGCACATGGATATTACACTGGAACGTCTGAAGAGAGAATACGGGCAGGAACTGATTGCAACCATGCCTTCGGTGGTCTATAAAGTAATCACCCGGCAGGGAGATAAAATCGAAGAAATGATGATAGACAATCCCTCGCGTTTCCCCGACCTCCAGTTTATCGACCAAATCGAAGAGCCGATTGTTGAGTCCAGGATTATCGTTCCCAATGAACATATCGGTTCGGTCATGGAGCTTTCGGAAAAAACCCGCGGTAATCTAAAAAATCTGGAACATCCGGATGTACGCCGGGCGCTGCTTACCTATGAATTTCCGCTGGCAGAGATAATTACCGGTTACTATGATAGACTCAAGAGCGTCAGCCGCGGTTACGCCAGCATGGATTACGAGTTCATCGGATACAAACCCGGCCCACTGGTTAAAGTAGATATTCTGGTTAAAGAGAACCAGGTGGATGCTCTATCTTTTATTTCCGATAAAGAAAGCGCCGTCAGCAAGTCCCGGGTATTGATTCATAAGCTGAGAAAACTGATTCCCCGCCAGCTGTTCACCATTCCTCTCCAGGCTTCTATTAACGGCAAAATTGTCGCCAGAGAGGACATTGCACCGGTCAGGAAAGATGTTCTATCCAAATGCTACGGAGGCGATATCACGCGAAAAAGGAAACTCCTGGAAAAGCAGAAAGAGGGCAAGAAGCGCATGAAGATGGTAGGCACCGTTGAGGTACCCCAGGAAGCCTTCCTTCTGTTGCTGAAAATGGAAGAATAATGAGAGGTCTCTATATACACGTTCCTTTTTGCGTTAAGAAATGCGCTTATTGCGATTTCTATTCTCTCCCTCAAAGACTGGATTTGCTGGATGACTATACCCGGGCAGTCCTCACCGAAGCACAGAATTACAGCGGTCAAAGTTTTCAGACTCTCTATCTGGGTGGAGGTACTCCCAGTTTACTTCAACCGGAAGGACTGCGAATGCTGCTGGACGGTTTGCGACGCACACTGGATCTATCCGAAATAACTGAGGCTACCATGGAGGCCAATCCCGAATCAGTCACCGCACCGCTGTTAAAAGCCGCCGGAGAATCGGGGATAAACCGGATATCTATCGGTGTCCAGTCTCTGGCTGATGCCGAACTGGAGAAAGTCGGACGGATTCATACCGCTACCGGGGCTGTCCAGGCCATAGAACTGGCTAAAAGAGCCGGCTTCGAAAACATTTCAGTTGATGTAATCCTGGGACTGCCCGGCCAGGGCTGGCAATCCCTCATGGTAACCCTGGAAACCCTGATAGGTATGGACATCCGCCACCTGTCCCTGTACTGTCTTTCGATTGAGCCGCAGACTCCGCTGGCTTTGAATCTGCCGCCGGACCTGCCTTCAGATGATGAACAGGCTGAGTTATTTGATAAAGCCTCCTTACTTTTAGAATGCCGCGGTCTTGACCACTATGAAATATCCAATTTCGCCATTCCCGGCTACGAATGCCGGCATAATCTGAATTACTGGCAGGGCGGGGAATATGCAGGGCTGGGACCGGCAGCGGCTTCGCATCTCGCAGGCAAACGCTGGAAAAACCGGGCTGACCTGGACGCTTACCTGAAAAATCCAACCGGGCAGATCGATGAGATTGAAGAGCTCAATGCTGAGGAAAAAGCGGCCGAGGAAGCTATATTAAGGCTCCGTCTCCTTAAGGCAGGCCTGGACACAGACGAGATGGCATTGAAATACGGGGATGAAAATGTTATCGGGCTGGTCAGCCGCCTGAATAAACTGGTAAAAGAAGGTTCTCTCCTGCGTAATGGCGCCATTTACCGCTTGTCGTCCGCCTGCGCACTGGTCTCCAATCCCATACTGGCCAGAGTGCTGGGCGACGCTTGATCTGCGGATAGCTGAGCCGGCTTCTGGTTTTCTTTGGTCTTCTCCCGATTAATCAGATAACGCAGAGCAAAAAGCACCACCACGTTAAAGAAAAGCCCTATCAGGGCATAAAACTGATGTTCGTAGAAAGTGAAAAGCTGGGTCAGCAATACCGAAATCAGGATTGCCCGATGGAACATTTGATAGGCAGTAAGACGGGAGCGCGCCATGAAGACAATCCCCGCGATAATCAGCATCGCAGAGACACTGGAGCAGATAAATTGGGCCCAGTCGGCAACCGACCAGAGAATATTCTCCCGGTTAATCAAAATGGCCCATGCGAGCACCATGGAGACAGCGATAACTCCTCCAGAAAGCGGTATCTGCAAATTGGGAATACGGCTCTCCCAGAACTGGAGGAGGGCTAGCAGAATAATACCCACTGCAGCCATGCCTACAATAAGCGTCCAGGGCCAGGAGATAATACCTAAAGAGGTTGAAAAACCTGTAACGGCAGTGAAAGCAAAGAAGGCAATGACGGCTCCGCCGAACCACCAGCGGGTGATAACTTGATTATAAAATGCATCCACCCTGCGCTTCAACCGGGTTAAGAAATAAGGCCGGCGCGAGGGTACAATCCTGATATACGGCAGCATTTCCCGGAGTTTTGCCACCAGGTGATTGCCCGGTTCGCTCTGCGCCATCAGGTTTATCACTGTTTTTTCATCTTCTGAGTTTAACCCGTTGATACTTCCCTGCTTCATCATCTCAAAAACATTAGCCAGATTTTCCGGATAGACCAGCGGCCGGGAATTGTATATCCACCGGATAGCCAGATAAATAAGAATAAAAGTAACATAGATGAGAGCAATAGCAGGCTGGAAGAAATAATCATTATCCTGAGTCAGAAATTTTCCCAGCTCATCGATAAAAGCACCGAACCCGATACCTCCGAGCACGGACGCCCATTCATGGGCAGGGCGGCTCAAGTAGCCCAGCGCCATGAATACAGCTACCAGCATTAACAGACCACCCCAGAGCATATGAGCGATATGGAGAGTATCTCCGCCCAACTGAGGATAGCCTGTCAGGGATAGAAAGAGGCGGATTAACAACACCGAAGCTACCGCCGAGACCAGGAAGTTCTCTAATAAATCCTCGCCGTAGAGGCTGCGGGCGAACCGGAAGTAATTCTTTAGGGGAGACATTTCTTTTTTTCCTGTTTCCATCCTGTCCATTCCCAAGGTATACCTAACACAGTTATCCTATTCAAAGTCCACACATTCCCTCACACCCATTATGACAAGTAATGCATATTTGTCAACCTTCCCATTGAAGAGAACTTGTCTCTTCAAACCCGAGGATTGTTATCAGTATGAGCACAGGTATATACTTTACTAATATGACATCATTTCATCAAAGGATTAACACCTGGAGCAAAATAGCCCAGAGCTGTTGGCCCTATTAAAGGAGAAATTAGTGTCAGAAACTTCACACATCCGCTTAGCCCGGGGAACAAGGTGGACCGGAAGAATCATCGCATCTTTGGAGTCAATTTTCTTTTTAATTTTATTCATTAGCATAGTGATGCATCCTTATATGGCTGGCCTGAATAGACCAGAGAGGGTTATCTTCATCTTATCAGGGTTCTTTGGGCTTGCAGGCTCAATCCTGAGCTGGAGGGACGAAATCCTTGCCTGTCTGTTACTCATTATCAGCTCAATTGGCCTGGCAATAACACTCAGCTATGAAGAAAATGATCTCTTTTTGTGGCTATTTATCGGCTTACCTTATCTTATCAGCGCTATCCTGCTCTTTAGCTCCCGGTGGCTTTTAAAAGGCCATGGAAAATCAACCGGTAAGAATGAGGCTTAAAGCGGCAAATCATAGATACGCCAGGTCTTATAACGCTGGGCGCCCATGAACTCCGAGGGGCTTAAGATAAGATGGTTGTCCTCCAGCAGCAAAGAAGCTTCGCAGGTCTTGTATCCCTTTTGAATGGCATATGCCTTGACTTCGTTAAACAGGATAGCATCGATGCCCATATTACGGAAATCCGGCCGCACCCCGAAAAACATCAGACGGATGCGGGGGATGTGCCCCTTCATTCTGAGCAGCCGGACGACCCGGAAAATATCGCAGTCTCCATAAGATCGGAAGAGCGTCGTGTAGGGAAAGAGTGTAGGATAGGGTGTA
>CAZIQW010000251.1:0-4094 GCA_964541585.1 uncultured Dehalococcoidales bacterium
GAGATAATGAGCGGTGACTGGAGTTCAGACGTGTGCTCTTCCGATCTTCCAATACTAAATCATTTTATTGAAAGACACTGGGTTTTTCTATGCCTGAGCTTGACAATCCGGTTCTCGGTACAGTATTATCAACCCACCTGCCTTTAGTTAACATTCCCGGGTAAGGTTTTGACTGAAGGGTATGAAAATGAAAATTGGAATAATGATTGGGGTTCTTTCCGGCATATTAATCGTGGCTATAGCTGTTATTGTTTTGTTCGTCTTGTATTTCTTTCCCTCTAACAGGACCGTTTTTCCATCAGATGTCCCGACTCCCGTCACTGTAGCCATTCCTGCTTCTTCTACTCCTGACCGGACTTCAACAGCCGGAGAGACGGATGCAACTCTGTCCGGAGAGACACCCGCTCTCACGGTTACCGCTTCACCGACACCCACTCCTGCAGCGTCTGCCGAAGTAGATGTAAATTTTAGTCTGGATATTACCGATATTTCTCCATCCGGAATGTCGGCCAATGTTACGGCTCAACTTACCAATACCGGTACCACAGATGCCCACAATACCCGGGCACGGGTAGAGGTTTTTTCAAAGGGTTCTTTAATCAAAATAAACGGACAAAATTATCTCGATAAAGACCTCGGTACAATCCTTGCGGGAGATACGGTAACTTCGCCGGTCACTTTAGGCTTTAGCTTTTCTGACGCCGCAAAAATTATGTCCGAAGGGGCCACGTTCAAATTGACAATAACTTCAGACGAGAAGACGCAAGCTTTTAGCTACGATTATAGTATATAGCTTTACCCGGGAGGGAAGTTCCGTTCCCACGGATAATCGCCATTGTTGATTGTAGCTTTGGAAGCTATGTTTCTCAGATATTCTCTCAATTTCCTTGAGTATATGCATACTCATCTCTCCCGCTGGACCCGGAATCAGGTATAATGCCCGGGAAGCACCTGAGGGATTGCAGTAAACAGACAGCTGGGTGATAGCCTCATCCATGGCGTGAATTCCCGGTGAGTCTGGTTAATCTTGGAGCGGAAACCGGAACTGCAAAAGGGGAAATTAAATACCGGTACATCGGATCGGCCGTAGCCGATGGCTGCCCATCCGGTGAGGGTTTGCATGATATCCCCCGCATCCAGGGTTTTGGCGCCGATGAACTTGTTCTTGGTCTTCAGATGATTGAATCAATTTGAGGCAAGCGTTATACTATTCTTAGAACAATTGTACCGATTCATTCCCTGACCCCCCATTGCGAATGAGAGGTACCGGATTTGGAGCATTGATGCCTCAATTTGAGATAGTTTCAGATTTTAGAATGACCGGCGACCAGCCTCAGGCTGTGGATAAATTGGTCGAAGGGTTAAATAAGGGCTATAGGCAGCAAACTTTGCTGGGGGTGACCGGCAGCGGCAAGACTTTCACCATGGCCAATATTATTGCTAAAGCCCAGCGGCCTGCTCTGGTGATGTGTCACAACAAAACGCTGGCTGCCCAGCTTTACAGCGAGTTTAAAGAGTTTTTCCCTCACAATTCCGTAGAGTATTTCGTCAGCTACTATGATTATTATCAGCCTGAAGCTTATATTCCCCGTACGGATACCTACATCGAAAAGGAAATCGAGATTAATGAGGAAATCGATAAGCTGCGTCATGCCGCCACCATGTCCCTTTTCTCCCGGCGGGATACTCTGATCGTGGCTTCTGTTTCCTGCATTTACGGTCTGGGCGAACCTGAGGAATATCGCAATTTCATTCTTTCCCTGAAGAAGAACGAGACATTTGTTATATCCGAAATTCTCCGCCGCCTGGTGGATATGCAGTACCAGCGGAATGATATCGATTTTACCCGGGGTAAGTTCCGGGTTCGCGGTGATACCCTAGAGATTCAGCCGGCTTATGAAGACATTGCCCTGCGCATCGAATTTTTCGGTGATACCATAGAGCGTATATTAAGAATAGACCCCTTAACTGGTGAAATCATTGGCGAAACTAATTCGATAGATATCTATCCCGCCAAGCATTTTGTAACTTCACATGATAAGCTTATGCTGGCTATTCAGAGCATCAAACAAGAATTACAGGAGCAGCTGTCTGAACTGCACGATAAAGGAAAAATACTGGAAGCCGCTCGCCTGGAACAGCGTACCAACTATGACCTGGAAATGCTTCAGGAAGCCGGTTTTTGTCATGGAATCGAGAACTATTCGCGGCACCTGTCCCAGCGGCCTGCCGGTAGTACGCCCTGGACTTTGCTTGACTATTTCCCGGACGATTATCTGCTGTTCATCGATGAATCCCATATGACCCTGCCGCAAATCCGGGGCATGTACCACGGCGACCGTTCCCGGAAAGAAACTTTGGTGGAGTTTGGCTTCCGTTTGCCTTCGGCGCTGGACAATCGCCCGCTTAACTTCACCGAGTTTAATAATCATATCAACCAGGTGATTTATACCTCCGCAACACCTTCGGAATACGAACAGACCCAGAGCAGGCAGATAGTCGAACAGCTGGTACGGCCGACTGGACTGCTGGAGCCGAATATCGAGGTTAAACCTACCAGGGGACAGATTGATGATTTACTGGAACAGGTAAAAACCCGCGTTGAGAAAGACCAGCGATGTCTGGTGACTACTCTGACCAAGCGTATGGCTGAGGAATTGGCCGATTATTTGCTGGAAATGGGGGTCAAGACCCATTACCTTCATTCTGAGATTGATACCCTGGAGAGAGTAGAGATTCTGCGTGACCTCCGCCTGGGTGTGTATGATGTGGTGGTGGGTATCAACCTGTTACGGGAAGGACTTGACCTGCCCGAGGTGAGCCTGGTGGCGATTCTGGATGCGGATAAAGAAGGCTATTTGCGTTCCAAAGGCGCTTTAATCCAGACCATGGGCCGGGCAGCCCGCCATGTCGAGGGGCAGGTGATAATGTATGCCGATACTGTCACCGTGTCAATGCATGAAGCTATCGAGGAGACCAAACGCCGTCGCCAGATACAGGAAGATTATAATCGGGAACATGGGATTACCCCGTCCAGCATACGGAAAGCAGTCAAGGATATCACGGAGAGGGTAGCCGCATCCGTCGCTGAAGAAAAGGCACCTTATGAGGCTGGCTTACCCGTCAAGGGGCCAGCCACCAAAGAAGAAGTTACTCGCCTGATTAAAGATTTGGAGTCTCAAATGAAACAGGCAGCCAAGAACCTGGAGTTTGAGAAAGCTGCTTTGATTCGCGACCGTATTATCGAGCTGAGGCGAGAATTCGAATTTGTTGATATCGCCCGGGGAGCCGGAGGTAATGGAAGAGGAAAAATTTGATGCCCGGCAGGAGCGTCGCGATCGCAAGCTGAAGGAAAAACGCGAGCATATGCAAAAGCATGGCGTGGTCTGAGCAAAATTTATCGCAGTACTATCGAAAAGCGCGCCTGTCATACCGACAGTAAACACAAAGGTTTTAAAATCAGGTAAATCAGCCGGGAACTCCCTTGTCACCGGGTTGTCATTAGCTACATATCATCCTTATCAAAATCGTCGTCGGTATCATTACCTTCATCCATTTCCTCTTCCAATTGCTCCATGAGCCGGGCGGCTCGGGGGTAACCGATGCGCAGGTGTCTTTGCAGGAAAGAGGTGGATATATTATCATGCTCTTCGGCCAGTTTTTTGGCTTCTTCCAAAAGGGGATCGGCAGGAGGTCTTTCTGCCTTGGCCACTTCAGCTGCTACCAGGTCATCCATCGTCAATTGAGAAGCGTTTTCCTTCTTCTGGTTATTCCAGAAATAGACCAGCCGTTCTGTCTCGGCATCAGTAAGGAAACATCCCTGTAAGCGCTTGGCCTTAGAAGCCTCTGTGGGCATATACAACATATCACCTTTGCCCAACAGTTTTTCCGCTCCACCGGAATCCAGAATGGTACGGGAGTCCACCTGGGAAGTAACCGCAAAGCTGATACGGGTGGGGAAGTTGGATTTAATCAGGCCGGTTACCACATCTACCGATGGCCTCTGCGTGGCTACAATCAGATGTATGCCCACAGCTCGTGCCAGTTGGGCAAGGCGGCACAGATGCTGCTCCACTTCTTCTCCGGCAGTCATC
>CAZIQW010000252.1:0-4057 GCA_964541585.1 uncultured Dehalococcoidales bacterium
GTTTAAGTTCTTTATTTCAAGCATAGTCATAGTTTATTCTCCCAGATATACCTCAACGACATTTTTCGATCTGGAAATTTCCTCTGGAGTACCCTCGGCGATTTTTTCACCGTGGTGGAGCACAATAATACGGTCGCATATGCCCATAATTGCTTTCATGACATGCTCGACCATGATAATAGTAATACCTCTATCCCGTATTCTGGTCACCAGCTTCATGCAATCGGCTACCTCAGCAGGATTCAGCCCTGCCATTAGTTCATCGATTAACAATAACTCCGGTTTTGTTGCCATTGCTCTTGCCACCTCCAGACGTTTTTGGCTGACAAGAGTAAGTTCTTTTGCAGCAATTGACTGTACTGTTGAGAGCCCCAGGAACTCCAGCAATTCAGCAGCTTCGCGTGAAGCGTTTGCCTGTGATTTAGTTTTGGGTTTTCCGAATAACGAACCCAGCATTACATTTGCAATGACAGGCATAGTACCGAAAATTTTTACAGACTGAAATGTTCGCGCTATTCCCAAGCGGCAAATTTCATGTGGTCTTAAGCCGTTAATCCGTTGCCCTTTGAATTGTATTGTTCCCGATTTAAGCGGAAGAGCGCCGGAGATTAAATTGAATAACGTGGTTTTCCCCGCACCGTTTGGGCCGATTAGACCGACCAGTTCGCCCTGCTCTATACTAAAGTCAACTTTAGAGATGGCAGCCAGTCCGCCGAAATATTTAGTGACTTTTTCCCCTTCAAGAATCACCATTTTTATTACGGGAGACTCCTTTCCATATATTTTGTACCAGTCCTATTAGCCCTGTAGGCAGAAATACTATGGTAGCAACAAGTATTACGCCGAAAACGAGCATATAATAGTAGGGGAATTTGGTCAATAGCAATTCTTCAAGGTAGGAAAATACCGTAGCGCCGAAAATAGGACCGAAGAAGTGGCCCATACCGCCGAAAATAGCCATCAGTACCGGCATAAAAGAGAAGAAGGAGTTGAACGCGATATATGGGTCAACATAAGTCCACCGTGTTGCCATGATACTGCCGGCTGCTCCCATGAAGAAAGCGCTGATGGCAAAGGTGATTACTTTCAAGAGGGTCACATTTATACCGGTATGGGCGGCAGCTTCCTCATTATCACCGATGCTTTGTAATGCAAGCCCGTATTTGGAATGCCTGATCAGATAAGCAGTAATCAATAAGACAATAAAAATGGTGAGCATAATGTTATAGATAGTGTCCTGGTCTACAATAACGACGAATCTACCGCGCAGGCCCGTGAGGTTAACCTCAAGCCAAAGAATAAGATGCTTGATTAGCTCGACTAACCCGAAGGTAAAAATGGTGAAGTAGACACCTCTTAATCTGAGTGTCAGGGCACCTGTAAGAAGTGCAAGGCAGGCGCTGATTAAACCGCCTGCAATAACAACAAAAGGAATTGCCATCTTGGTACCCAGAATTGCTGCACTATAGATTCCAATTCCGAAAAATGCCGCGGGGGCGAGCGAAAGGTAGCCCGTACTGCCGGAAAAAATTGTCCAGCTTACAGTGAGGATAATATACATTAAAATGCTGGTTAATAGTATGATGGTATACTGCGAAGCATAAAGCGACAGGGTAGCCAGCAGTATAAAGGCAATGATAATGATACCCCAGATAATTATTTTTTTAGTATCAAGCTTGCCGATATTCATTATAATTTCTTTCCCATGATACCTGTTGGTCTTATTAGAAGAAGGAGTATGAAGATAACGTAATATGCGACCAGCGCCAGGCCCGGCTGAAAATAAGTAACAATGCTGCCGATAATGCCCAGTAAGATACCTCCGATAAAACTACCGGCTATGCTACCCATTCCACCAAGAACGACTACAATAATAGCAATTATGGTATATTCCATTCCCATTGCTGCATGGACCGGATAGCACATGCTGATCAACATACCGGCAATGCCTGCCATAGCTGCGCCGAGGCCGAAACATATGGCGAGTACCATGTTGATATTGACACCCATTATCCCCGCGGTTGATGGGTCCTGAGCCGCTGCCCTGATTGCCTTACCTATTCTGGTGTGGGCTAGAAAAAAATAGAAAGCCAGACCGATGACAATAGAAAATCCGAGGGTAGTTAACCTGTTGGCACCGAAAACTGCGCCTGCAATATCAACTGGCACTGCGAGATAGGAATACGCTCTGAGTTCCGGTCCCCATATTATCAATATGATGTTCTGTATAATAAAAATAAGGCCGAAGGCAGCCAGCATTGAATTGCCTTCGAAGGCGCCTTGGGATGGTGACGTGGCTAAAAGCCGTTTAAATAAAGTCCTGTGTATGAGAAAACCGAGGATGAATGCCGCGGGGGCACAGATCACTATACAGACCAGCGGGTTAATGCCAAATACGGTATAGAGCACAAGAGTAGCTATACCACTCATCATGATAAATTCACCATGCGCGATATTTAATACTCTCGCAACACCGTACTGAAGGCTCAGTCCCATGGCGATGAGCGCATAAAGCCCTCCCAGCAGCAGTCCGGCAATTACTATATCAAGAATTGTGATTACCATTCTCTTGGCTTTCTATTTAATATGTATACTACAGGCTGTCTAAAGATCTATTGCAAAACTTCTACAGTAATATTCTAAATAGTCGCTTTCCGCGCAACCTTTAGGCAGCCTGCTTGATTATTTCTGAATAGAATTATTATTTCGGCCATGCCGGTTTGGGATATTTCAGGGGAGCGGTCGCCCAGTCTTTAGGTCCCACAACTTCAAATATCCCGTTCTGCCATTGCCCGATTTCTCCCGTATGAGATTCTTTGGCAAGCAAACCTTTATCAAACCATGTCTCTCCAAGGTTTGTCTGGAACTTACCATTGGCGATTACTTCCTGTATCTTGGATTGATCCAGGGTACCTGCCTCTTCAATAGCCTGTTTCCATATCTCCAGTCCGGCCCAGTAGAATGGATGCCCCCACCAGTCATTGAGTTCTTCCGGCTTACCTGTATAGAGTATCTCAGCGAGTTTTTTTGCCGATTCGGACTGTTTTGGGTTAAAACAGGTAAAGCCCATAACGCCTTCAACCATAGGCCCGAATGTCGTATGATAGAAACCAAAGTTGACTCCAGGACCACCTATCCATGCCTTTGGATTGTAGCCAAGCTCTATTGAAGTACCTGTAGCGGGCATCACCTGGTCGGGATAAGCAAAGCAGCAAAAGATATCTGCTCCGGACGCCTTTGCCTCTTTGATGAGAGGTGACAGATCCTTTATGTCAGGTGGAACGCTCTTAAGTCCGACGATATTAATGCCCTTTTTGGGGAATTCTATTCCCGCAACACCTGAATACTCTATTCCATGCAGGTCGGCAATATAAATAATATATGCCGATTTTGCCCCTGCCGCAGACATGATGTCGGCGAAGACAGGAAGCTGATACCAGTCGGAAAAGCTCAATGTGACAAATACATTAGGCAGCGTGGGAAGCATGTCCCTGATTGTAGTAGCACCACCTTCTGCCGTAATCAGGATATATCCGTATTTCTGGGCTATAGGAGCCTGGGCATAAATGGCAGCAGTGCTCGCCGTCGGCCACAAAAAATCGACCTTATCTTCTACAATCAGCTTCTCCGTCAACCTTGTCATTGTGCCGAGGTCACTTTTATCATCATAAACGATAAGTTCGATAGGTAATTTTTTATTATATTGCTTGACAAAAATGCCGCCTTCACTATTTACCATGGGGACAAATGTCTCATAGATCGGCCTGAATGCTGAATCGCCAATAATAGCCTGTGGGCCTGAAAGCGGTCTTGCCATCCCGACAATGATTTTGTCTTTCGTCGGTGTTGCCGGAGTCGATGGTGTTGTCGGAGTTGTTGGAGTTGTCGGTGTGGTTGGTGTAGGCTTACAGGCGCTGCACAGAGCAATTGCCAGCAATGATATTATTATTAGACTGGTAAATATTATCTTTTTCACCTGTTTCTCCTCCTATCTCTTCTTCTAGTCTGTGGACAACAATGTTTTCACAGCTTTACATTAAATTTCACCTCCTCGAAA
>CAZIQW010000253.1:0-4055 GCA_964541585.1 uncultured Dehalococcoidales bacterium
TTTAAACTGATAATTACAGCCTTCATCCAGGTCGGTAGCTTCAATGGTAATATCAGCTTCGGATACCCCGGTGTTGGCAATAGTAAGATTGGTTGTTGCCTTGCGCATGCCGGAGAGGCGAAAAGGATGCACTTTAACTTTGTATTCAACGCCGGGAAGAATTTCCAGCTGTCCCACAATGCTGGCTGAATCCTGTGGATTGGACTGGGAGCGGACAACGATAGCAAACGGGTATGTTCCGGCTTTAACCCCCTTCTTTTTGGGAGGGAGAAAGGAAACCTGTACCTGTTCGGTTACCTGCGGCATCAATGCGATACTCGAGGCCGAGCGGGTATACCAGTTCTCATCAAGGCCTTCCACTCCGATGGTGAATTTATCAACTATGGAGCTCAGGTTTTGTATCTGGACGGTGGTCTGACCCGGTACCAACCCAGCCTGCGTCTGCATTTGAAGAGGGGACATGGATACTTTGATTTTGTCTGAAGCCCAGGCCTGAGGTACCGGCAGCGGTTTAACTTCAATGGTCTTGCTGGAGGTACCGTGTCTGTTGGTCGCCGTCAGGACGAACTTTTGAGGTTCGGACGGATGTACCGTGGTCTCACCAAGGGGCTCAACATCGGACTCGTCCAGTTTTACCCGGCTGGAACGCTGCACCTGCCATTTCAGCTGATATTCCCTCTTGTTATCAGTTTTCGCTTCAAAAGTCTTGATTGCCGGAGGTCTGGATAGCCAGGGTATGCGAAGCTGAGAGAAAAAACGGTACCAGGGGACATTATCCAGCTGGCCGGTCAGACTAACCTCTTCTGCCGATACCCCATCCGGTTGTTTAATGGCTACCTGAAAGTCATTCGATTTCCTTCCCAGAATCAAAGGCAGCCACTTCAGCCTCACGTTCAGATTTGCTTCCGTTTTGCCTTCGGCTGGCACGGTAAGAAATTCAGGCTGGAAGCTGAAAGCCAGATTGCCCTTAGGGCTGCTGGCTTTCAGCTGTGCATGGCTTTCTTTTCGGTCGGGATTACTGACAGTAATTGTATAGGTGCCCTTACGTCCGGAGATGCTTTCCGGAGAAATATTCATCGAAAGCCTTGGAGCCTTGCCTACTTCGATGTTTAGCTGTGTTGTACTCACATCTGAAGGGTTTTCCTGGGATATCGCTTTTATGATGATGGGATAAGCATCAACCCCGGGGTCGATTTCTTCCGGCAGTGTGAAAATGACTTTCACCACATCCTGATCATTGGGGAAAAGGGCCACGCTGGATACCTGAAGTTTGTACCAATCAGGATCGAGTCCCTCGATGCTGATTGTGAACTGGTCCACGGTCTTGCCCCGGTTATACAATGTGATACCGGATTCAGCCGTTTCTCCCTTTGACATTTTTAAACTCATCGGCGATGCAGCTAGCTCAATTCGTTCTGACATATTATTCTCCTACCTATCTCTTGAAAATGGGATGTGATTAAGCCGTCGTAAAGCTTTATCTGGTTTTTCCTTTCCGTGCATGGTAAATAATGTTTTCGCCAATCTCGAAAGCGCTGCGAATGATTTCGCGAGACAACGGCCGGTCCGGATGGCCTCCATTCCAGGCACAGCCATAGTCGCTTCCGCTGTAAATCATGTTTCCGCCTTCCAGCAACATACCCGGTTCACAGCCCTGGGGAGTTTCTGCGAAGATGTGTTTAGCAGATAGAACCGGATGACCACGCTGGACTATCCCCAGCTTGCGATTGAGGAGACCGGCACATCGGTTAAAGGAGAGGCCAAATTCCTTGGCTCCTTTAGAGTCTGTCCCCGCAGAGGTGTCGGAACAACCGTCGCCAAAGACGATGCCTCCTGATTGTAGGAAGCTGCTTAATACTGACTGTTCTTCCGCGGAAAAATCGAAGCTGCTGTTGCCAGTAAGATAGAGAAGACTGATTTTATCCAGCGGTTTCTTTAGAGTGGTCTCTTGCAGGGAAACCATGAAGCTGTTCTCACGGCTTACAGATTTAACCAGGTTTTTTAATCCGCTGGCATGCAAATTTTTTCCTTCGCCCAGTATCGCATAACCGATTATCAGTGTGTCTGGTGGTGCAGGAGGCTGGATGGGCGGACTGGCAATCACCTCTCTGGGAAGGCTGGCGACCACCTCCCTGGGTGGAGTTGCAATTTCCCGCGGCGGGGTGCCGACTTTTTCCGGAGCGGCTTTAGAAACCTCATCTCTGAAGTTCAGATTAATCTCATTTTTCGCCGGAGAGGCTGGATTCCGGGCATCCTTAACCGTCCCCTGGGACGGATCAAAGTCCAGCCGAGCCAATTCGACATACGGCTCAGAAGGCAAGCGGTCTCTTTCCTGAAGCCGGAATGCCTCTAAAATACGGGTCGGTTGTCCCCCATCAGGAGGCTGATAGGGTTCCCCCGGTATTTCCCGGAACTGTATTATTAAATAGACCAGTCCCTTTTCCTGGGTTTGCAGGCGGTAACGCTGAGTCAAAGGCATAATAATGACATTGCCCTGAGGATCAATGGCTATCCCCGGGTTGATGTTGACTGACAAATCCGCCGGATTATTAGCAGTAACTTCAAGCCCTGAAACTATACCGGTCTTATGAAAAGCCAGTACATGCAGTCTTTGCTGGTCTCGGTGGTAGTTGTGGGCATCTCGCCAGGTATCAGCATCAATTACCAGTCCCTGGAATGGATTTACTCTTTTTAATTGAAACTTGGAGATATCCATCAATAAACGCTCCTATCCAGGCCCACCTTTTCATACCCTTGCATGGCAATGGTATCGGTTAAACCCTTTCCGTATATAAAATTATTAAACAGCTTCATCTTTTAAGATTTTGTAATATAGATTGCTGGTTTCGTTATCCGGCATTGCGTCCAGCTCCGCTTTATTTGTCTGGCAGCAGATATCATACCAGCGCAGGGCACGGTTTCTCTGGCCCAGTTTAGCATAACAATACATTAACCGGCGGTAAGTATCCTCACGGCAGTTATCTCCGGCCAAAATTTTTTGAGAGTAATGTATGCAACTCTCATAATCAGCTATTTGGAGGCTGTGGTCGGCAAGCTTGCTTAGAATCATAAGGTAGGTATCTTTAAGTGCTTCTCTGCGGAGTAACGTCCATTCCTCGTAAGTTTCATCCTCGAGATAATCCCCCCGGTATAGAGCCTCAGCCTTCTCGAATTCCCGTAAGGCTTCAGCCGGTTTTTGTTCTTTCTCCAGCTTGCGTCCTGCTGCCCAGCAATTCTCAAATAATTCGACATCTGTCCATAAATTGATTTCGGGGTTCAACAGATAGCTTCCCTGCCGGAAAATAATATACTGCATGCTTTCGGGTTCATCAAAAAGGGCATTGAGAGTCAATCTCAGGTTGTGTACAGCTGCCTTCAGGTTATTACCGGCAGCCTGGGGTGTACATTCAGGCCATAATGCTTCCATCAAAGCTTCTCTGGTAGTGGGCTGGTGGGGTTTCATCAAAAGGTACTGAAAGACTGATTTGGCCTTAATACTATTCCAGCGGTCCACCTGACCGATAGATGAACGTACTTCAAAACGACCCAGAAAATACACTTCGATATTTGTAAGACTGGGGACTCTGGCGGGGAGGACGACTTCGCCCAAAACAATATCCCCCATCCGGTTTACTGAGGCGTCTGTCTGGTATTCGGTTAGACATAAAGTGTGATAGCCCTGAGAGGAAAGGAAAACATGCTGGAGATGCTGGTTAACCAGGGCTTCCCGTTCAGCGAGCTGGAGACTTATTTGTTCAAGTTGTTTCCTGGCTCCCTGGTAATCGTGCCTCATGAGTTTCAGCAGGTTTACGGTATTTGAGCACTGGCCGTTCCTTTCTGAAAGATAGTAATCATCAGAGTCAAGGGTATTATCATGGCAAATCATTAAAAAATATCCTTTTGTATGGACAATAACAGCCTAATCCGGACCACATTGCCCTGCGTTGAACTAGCCAGTCTCAATTAACGGAAAAGAATATTGTAAACAATAGATAAATATTTTCTGGGTTTGCTAAAGTGTACTACAGTTTAAAGATTTTGTCCAGAGTCAGTCT
>CAZIQW010000254.1:0-2083 GCA_964541585.1 uncultured Dehalococcoidales bacterium
GATGGAATCTCGTGACTGGAGTTCAGACGTGTGCTCTTCCGATCTCTTTATCTCGCCGGCGATAATCTCAGCGGCTTCATCCCAGGTGATTCTCCGGTATTTGCTTCTCCCTCTATTCTGAGGATTGCGTTCCCCGTTGGGGTCCCAGTCCGCTCTCTTCAGGGGATATTTAATCCGGTTAGGCGAATATATGCGCTTTTTGTAAGCCAGCCCGTGAGGATTGGGTATAGTCTTCATAGGCGACCTGAAAGTCTTGCCCCGGGCTTCAATCGTCCACTGGCCGGCCTCCTGGGGGGTATATTGTTCGTCGTAATGTAGAGGTCTTATCCGGATAATCTTGCCGGATCGGGTATCAACTCTGGCAGCCCCTCCTCCATGCCCAAAAGCACAGAAAGACATCCCTTTTATGTATGATTGCTCCGGTTCATTTTCAGGGTAGCTAATTCCCGCCAATCTCTAATCCTCCATTCAACCAAAAACATTTTCAATAATCTCAATACGCTTTGCCTTATTGCCGCCTTCCAGTTCCACCGCCACCATATCAATCCGCCATGAGGATGCCATCTTATCCCGGTTTTGCAGATAATGCTCGGCGGTTTTCTCTAAATGCTGTTTTTTGGCAAAGGTAATGGACTCCTCAGGAGTACCATAGTCAAGGCTGTTCCGTGTGCGGACTTCAATAAAAACCAGGCTGTTGTCCCGGCGGGCAATAATATCGATTTCGCCGTATAAGCAGCGATAGTTGGTTTCCAAAATGCGATAGCCCTTCTGTTTTAAAAAGGCTTGAGCCAGTTTTTCGCCCAGGATACCGGTATCTTTCCGTTTCATATTTCTCAGCTTGCAGATTTTTTACATATTCTCAAAAGTTAATTGTGCGATATTCCTTACCGGCTGAAAAGAGCGGCGGTGAATGGGAGAAGGGCCTAATTTTCGCAGAGAAACAATATGTTCCCGTGTACCATAACCTTTATGGCGGGCCAGACCGTAGCCGGGATAGTCTTTATCCAGTTCTACCATCATATGGTCGCGAAAAACCTTGGCCACTATTGAAGCACAGGCTATGGAAAAACACAGGGTATCACCGTTCACCACACCTTTCTGAGGCAGCAGCAAATCAGGCACAGTTAAGTAGTCTATCAATACATAATCCGGCTGGGGCAGAAGTTTTTGGACTGCCTGTTTCATGGCCAGCCGCACTGCACGCGTCATTCCCCAGGTATCGATAATATCAGGGTAAACCACACCCGTACCGATGGATACAGCCGCTTCGTAAATACAGGGACACAGGAACTCTCTCTGTTCCGGCGTAAGCAGCTTGCTGTCTCTAACCTTCTTGTACCAGGAAAGATGTTTATCCAGAGTCATGATGACCGCCGCGGCCACTACCGGACCGGCCAGGCAGCCCCGCCCCACCTCGTCAATGCCTGCCACCAGACGATAGCCCTGCTGTTCGCAGAGCTTCTCTTCTGTAAATTTTAATGCCTGCTCTGAATTACCCTGTCTCGGCAATTATGCCTCCGCCTAATACCACATTGTCCTGATAAAAGACTACTGACTGACCGGGAGCAATAGCTCTCTGCGGTTCCGGGAAAAATACTTCGGCTCTACCGCCGTCGACATGCAGGATAGCCCCGGCTTCCCTGGAACGATAACGCACTCTGGCCGTTACCTCGATATTTCCTTCAGGCGCCCGTCCTGAAACCCAGTTCAAATTATAGGCTGTAAGCCTCTTTTTAAAAAGCTGGTGCAGATGCCCGACTATCAAACGGTTGCTTCCGGTGTCCAGTTCGAGGACATATAAACGCCCTCCGCTGCTGACACTCAATCCCTGCCTCTGTCCGATGGTATAATAAGCCAGACCTTTATGCTGCCCCAATACCCTGCCCTCGGTGTCTACTATGTCTCCGGGTGTCACAGGAATGTGACCTGAAACAAAAGCCTGAAAATCGTTGCCCGGAACAAAACAGATATCCTGGCTTTCCTTCTGTTCAGCCGCCGGCAACCCCAGTTCAGCGGCCAAACGTTCAACCTCGCCTTTCCTCATTCCTCCCCCCGGGAACATCACCTGTGCCAGCTCCTTCTG
>CAZIQW010000254.1:2093-4052 GCA_964541585.1 uncultured Dehalococcoidales bacterium
TCTCCTTTACCTTATCCAGAATCAGTCCGAATTTGATATTCTTATTGCATTCGATACAGGGATTGGGCGTACGACCCCGGGCATACTCTTCGCAAAAATAGTCAATGACCCGGGATTTAAATTCTTTTTCCAGACTCAAATAATGGAGCGGTATATCGATTATCCGGCAGGTACGCTCCAGACCGGCCTTGTCCAATCCGGGAGAAACCCCCGTAAGTAGAGACAGCTCAAAATGAATACCGGCAACATCATAGCCGGCCTCTTTTAAAAGATAAGCGGAAACGGATGAATCCACTCCTCCGCTAATGGCAACAAAAACCCGTTCAGACATAAATCCTATTATAGAGGATAAAAAGAAAATTCTAAATCTTATTTAACAATCATTAGTGTTTCCATATTCCATCCGTAAATAATATAATAGAGGAAACTATCATTAAAAATCCTCATAATATCACCCGGTATTTAGACTCCATGGAATGAAGGGGGAAAATTTTGCAGCAACCCGAGCACGAACAACCACCAGGAATAGAGAACCGGAGACCTGCGAAGGGAGTATGGGAATTCTGGCCGACGGTAGGACTGGGAGCAGCAATATTTGCAATATATTTAGTAGTCCAGTTAATTGTGGTAGTCGCTTTTTTGATATACCATGTAGCTGCCAGCGGTCTTCCGGACCCGATGCAGTTGACCGAGAGCCTTATTACCAACGGGTTAATGCTTTCTTTAGCCACCATATTGGGCGGTGCCGCCGGTGTTGGCTTTATTATCCTGTTTGTTAAAATCCGCAAAGGCCCATCTGTTTCGGAATATCTGAGATTAGTGCCGATAAAGAAAAGTACCACCGTGATTTTGCTGGGAGTGACAGCGGGACTGTTAGCCATATTCTCACTTACGGACAGGTTTTTTCCGGACTCCACGAATATGGATTTCATGATTAATTTCTATGACAGCAGCTTGTCGCCGATACTTTTATTTATCGCAGTTGTCATTTTCGCTCCGGCTTTCGAAGAAGGCTTCTTTCGCGGTTTTTTATTCCCCGGCTTCAGCAAATCGCGTCTGGGGCCGATAGGGACCATTGCTCTGACATCTTTTCTCTGGGCCATACTCCATATTCAATACGATATTTACGGCATAGCGTCCATTCTCATTCTGGGAATCGTGCTGGGCATCGTAAGGCTGAAAACCAGTTCGCTCTGGGGACCGCTGCTAATTCATGCAGCCTGGAACCTGGTGGCCATGATCGGTCTGGCGCTTCAAGTCAGCGGAATAGGGACATAATTGAAACCCAAAATTTCAAAACAACCCGGGACAATTACCACTGCGGGAAATAAAACCGCTATATTAATCATTTCCTCCGTAATCGGTTTAATATCTTCGTTCATGGTCTCAGCTCTTAATGTATCTCTTCCTGCCATCAGCCGTGACTTTAATATTGATGCAGTTATGTTGAGCTGGGTAGTCACCGCCTATGTTCTGGCTACAGCGGTGTTTTCGGTACCTTTCGGCAGGCTTGCCGATATTGTTGGAATTAAACGGATATTCACATACGGAATTATCCTTTTTACCCTGACCACCGCTGTGGCCGCATTTTCTAACTCCACAGGCATGCTTCTTGCCTGCCGGGGAATTCAGGGCATAGCCGCAGCTATGGTAGCCGGCACTTCGGTGGCAATGCTGATGGCCACATTTCCCGCTAACGAACGGGGAAAAGGAATCGGCATCAGTATCGCCTGTGTATTCATCGGTCTTTCAATCGGCCCCTTTCTCGGAGGTATCTTGACCGAGTATTTAGGATGGAGAAGCATTTTCCTGGTCGTTTTGCCCCTTTGCCTTTTTTTAATAGCAGTTCTTTTCTATAAAGTAAGCGGAGAATGGGCTGAATGCAAGGGAGAAAAATTCGATTTTCTCGGATAGCTAATATTTTGATTATCTCTGACAACCTTGATGTACGGTGTTTCG
>CAZIQW010000255.1:0-4038 GCA_964541585.1 uncultured Dehalococcoidales bacterium
GTGATTATAACTTCATCCGCTATTATGAAAAAGATTAACTCTATAAACCGACTAATATTATTTAGTTTTTCTATGGAATAGAATTGAGTGTAATAGTAACAGGAGCTGTTTTGCAATAGACTATGCCGGTCCAAGTGTCTACTATCTCAAAATACCAGGTATAGTCTCCTGGAGAAAAATAACCTGCGTCATTCCAGTTAATATTACACCCACCATTGGTAGCAACAGGGAATGCTGCCACCACGCTTCCAGGGTAAGAGCCTTCACTCCAAACCAGCACTAAATTATTATAGTTTTGCGGGAGATAGTCCTTAATATTCACAACAAGTAGATAGTTGATCCAATCCCCAGACGCGGGGTCAACTTCAACTCCATTATTAAGCATTAAAAAGCCGCTAGTGTTACCAGCATTCTCCCCTCCGAACACTGTTACTATAAACGGCACCTTGACACAACCGTTTCCGTTATTAGCCATTACAGGCACACTTGCCACAGCTACAAGGGTTAAACATAACAACAGGCTGATCAATAGCTTCTTCATTGATTGATAATCTCCTTGTTTTTTTATAATTTGAGCTAAACTCCAAAAGGACCTTTTCTATACAATATCCAGAAAGAAAGGGAAAGAGACGAGGGCATCAAGTAAATATATTGTAGCTTATTAGAGAGAGTTAATAAATAAGTATTTACCTCGGGCTGTCTAACCATTTTGCTTAAATCTAATACTGTAGTGGAAATTACCCGGGCTGAATATTAACCATTGAAGAAAATAATGAAGACAAAATACAGGGCTATATGAAACATTAAAGGGGATGTCTTTATAGTGTGATTTACCTGTGCGGTTTTTATGTCGTGGATGTAATATGGTGGGTGGTAATGGGCTCGAACCAATGACCTCTGCGATGTCAACGCAGTGCTCTAACCAACTGAGCTAACCACCCGTGGACCTTACAAAGCTAATTCTACTAAATGGCAAACCAACCGTCAAGGCCGACTATCGCGGGTCAAATAAACGTATTGCCCGGGCCCTCTCTGAAAAAGAAACAGGGCCATTTCATTTTCAGGGTCGTCCCGGCCAAATCCTGTTCTAAACTGGATTCAGAAAGCTGGAACGATAACACGAAAAGACCCTGCAAAATATTCTTCCGCTTCATTACTCCCGGGATAGGACTGCTACTACCTCTATCTCTACCAGGTATTCAGGCCCGGGGCCGATTTGCGGTACGTGGATAAGCGTGCTCACCGGAGGCTGCTCCAGAAGCAGCGGGGCATGTTTCTGATAAAACTCTACTTCAGTTCGGCGCATCGTAGTATAATCGTCAGGATTCTTTAGCAGGATAAGGGTTTTAATTACGTTATCCATACAGCTGCCGGCTTCCTCAAGCGCCGTCTTGACTTTGGTCAATGCTACATTCATCTGACTGGCGATATCGTGTACCATAACCGTACCGGTTTCCGTGTCCTGCGGTGTCATACCGGAAACAAAAATAAGATTTCCTACCGCAATTTCCTTGGCATATATCGGCGAGCCGGGAGGCACATTGGGATAAGCCTGTTTCACACCACGATAATACATAGGGTAATGTTTTACTTTCGATTCCATAATATCAAACCTCCGTCTCATTAATTATTGGATATTTACCAAAGCTCAATAACTTTTCAGGCAATAAAAAGATATTCAACCTGCGAGTACCTGATTCCTTTCGGATTAATAGCCACACTGTTCATGAGTTGCATGAAGCGTTCCCCGGTACAGGTCTTTTTCCTTTCCGTATAGATGCAGGGAGAGATATGAACCTTTTTGAAAGAAGTATATTTTATACCGTTAGCCTCAATAGTCAGGATTCAAGGTCATTTTTGTTCACAAAGAGAGGTCGGCCTCTTACAGTCTAAAAGTTTTCAACATAAGCGGGTATCAGACCGCTATAGCGCACAACCGGGAAACATTCCCTCGTTGATTAAATCTATTCTATAGTTAAAGTTAGAAATCACTCTGTCTTTATGCGCGGTAAGCATAAGTTCCAGGCTATTATAACATTTATCCGACGCTCATGCGGGTAATAGAATCTTTTTATTCCGGTACCAACTCCCCGGCAAGTCTTTCAATTGCGGCTCCGCTTCCGGAACACAGCTGAACCCGGGTTACTCTCCTTCCTTGAGACTCCAGGGCCTTATAGTCACCCTGGGCTTCAGCTTCCGTTAATATATTGAAAGTTACGGGTTCACCGGGTATACGGATATCCTTGCGCCTGGCAGCGGTTAGCTGGAGAAACAGGCCTTTATTGGGACCGCCTTTATGTAACTGCCCGGTGGAATGAAGAAATCGAGGGCCATAACCCAGAGTAGTAGCGATACGGTATTTCCGGATTATTCTTTCCCGTAAACCGGCCAGAGCCCGGTCGACAGCTGGCGTTGGATTCAGATAAGCCATAACTGCCAGATAATCGCCCCTTTTCGCCTGCTCCAGCCACTGGCGCGGATAATTGCAGGACTCGATGTACGGTAAACGCTGCGCCTCCTGAAACCCCTTTAACAATTCCCGGGTCTCCGCTTTGGTCGATTCCACATCCGGCTGGTTAAACGGGTTAATCCCCAGAACGGCTCCGGCCACAGCGGTAGCAAATTCCCAGCGGAAAAACTCCGCTCCCAGGTCGTACTGGTCGCTCATCTCCAGTTGAATAACCGGATGCCCGGCGACCTCAAGGCGCATCACCGCCTCATCGGTTTTCAGATTGTCATCATCCTTCATTCTCAGATAGACGAACAAACGGTCGTCACCGTAATATTCAGGCAACACCAGCGGCTCATCAATGACCGGAATAATCCCTTTACCCTCTTTACCGGTACTTTCGGCCAAAAGCTGCTCTATCCAGAGACCGAAGCTGTGCACGGAAGGAGAAAGGATAAAGGTCAGTTTATCCCGTCCATTTAAAGCCATTTTGCCGATAAGCGCGCCCAGCCAGGCTCCCGGATTCTCATAGATATCAGCACAGGGGGCGCAGCTCTCCTGCATCCGGCTAGCCCTTTCCAGCAGAGTGGAAATATTGATACCGGTCAAGGCCGCCGGCAGAAGACCGAAACAGGATAAGACGGAGTACCTGCCTCCAATATCGGCAGGATTGTTAAAAGCCCGCCGGAAACCGGTCTCCTGCGCCAGGCGGGACAATTGCGTATTTTCATCGGTAATGGCCACAAAATTCAGTCCCCCCTTTTCCTCCCCTACCTCACCGTTTACCCTGCAATGAAAGTAGCGGTACAGAGACATGGTTTCGGTAGTGGTACCGGACTTGGAAGAAACCAGGAAAAGGGTATGCCGGGGTTCAATAGTTCTGGCTACGGCTTCGACAGCCGCCGAATGAGTCGAGTCAAGAACGATAAGAGGCGGATATCCGGGACTGCTACCGAAAGTCTGTTTTAAGACCTCCGGACCCAGGCTGCTGCCCCCCATACCCAGCAGAACAACATGATGAAAGCCCGCATTCCTGGTTTCACGGGCAAAACTTTCCAACTCCTTCACCCGTCCGGACATGGTATCGTTCAAATACAGCCAGCCCAGGCGGTTGGTAATCTCTGCCGGTTCCAGTTTCCAGACCGTATGTACTTTCTTCCAGATGCGGTTTACCACATCATGCCGGTTCATTTCAATCTGGACATTCTTCTTTTCCTGTAGATTTTTGTCGTTATTGTTAACGGGTTAAGAGTATTCCTTAGTTTGCGGGGCTGTGCTTTTAGTAGGCATTGGATTCTCCTCCTCTCACCTCTTGCTGCAAAGCCCTGGATTCGATTGCTGAAATTTTATCGAGACGTCTCTGGTATTTTTCCAGACCGCTATACTGCGCTTTCAGGAAGGCGGATACCAGCTCTTTGGCCAGTTCAGTTCCGATGACCCTCCCCCCCAGACACAGGATATTCATGTTATCATGCTCAACGCCCTGGCGCGCAGAATAGGTATCGTGGCACAAAGCAGCCCGCGCACCCGGTATTTTATTCGCCGCAACTGAAGCACCCACACCACTGCCGCAAACCAGTATTCCCCGG
>CAZIQW010000256.1:0-4004 GCA_964541585.1 uncultured Dehalococcoidales bacterium
ACAGGGCTAAAGACAGTGAAGTGGTAGTAAGCTCATCACAGTTAAATGCCGCATTTGATTATTATACTGAGTATTATGTCAATGTCGTAACCGACCCTCCAAATATTACTACCCCATCCGGTACCGGATGGTACAAGCTTGACCAAACGTTGAATCTCTATGCCGAAAAAGAAATAAAAGGTAATACCGGAACACTTTATCAGTTCTCCTACTGGCTGCTTCCGTCAAATAATAAAATCAGCTCTGTGGGAGCAAATTATAGCGTCGAAGGTGCTTCAACCATCACCGCACACTACGGTACGTACTACCAGCTTGCAATTGAATCAATCCACGGTGAAACTGAAGGCGCAGGCTGGTATGAAGCAGGAACCACCGCCAGATGGTCTGTGACAAAGGATAAAATTCCTATGACCGGTCTCGTCGGGCTTTTCCAGGGCAAATACAAGGCCGTGAATACATCCGGCAATGAAATCATGGATGGGCCGAAATCAATCACTATTTTCTGGGAAGCAGACTATTCGCTTCCGTATATCCTGATACCTTTGACCATTATTCTGCTCATGGCTGCCGTATATGGTATTTACTGGCTTATGCGACGCTCCAGGCCGCCTGCGCCTGCGCCGGCTTATGGGCCTCCATATCCGCAACGTCCGATGCCCCCGCCGCTTGCAGCACCACCACGACCTATCCCGCAACATCATACGACAGTTGTGATGATCGGAGATAAGCCGGAAAAACAAAAACAATTGCCCCAATCTACCAAAGAACAACTTATGGAGAAATTCGGCGAACTTCTCGAAACGTATGAACAAGAAATCAAAGCTACTATGAGCGATACGCGGCAATTGGACGCAGGTAGAACCATATCTGAAGACAAGAGACTCTCAGCTCCAAAACCCATACCCCATCCGATTGTCCACGAGGAACCCGAGGAGGAGGAGGAAGAGGAGGAAGAAGAAGAGCGACTCTGTGACCATGTCTCGAAAAAGCTATTGAGGACTATTACAGGCAAATGGAGACAGCTAGATAGTAAAACGGTACAATTACCATCGACAGAAAAAGAAGGCGGTACAGCAAAGTCGGGACTGGCAGTAGTATGGGCACGGGATATCTATCAGGAATGGGAAATCCAGCGCTGTTCTCTACCTCATGGTCATAAAGGGAACCACAAAGGCGATATCGAAATTGTCTATACTCTTCTTAATACAGCTACTGAAGAAAAAACCTACGGCGCAAGGCAGAAAACGATTTTGCCGCCCAAATCCCACTTTACCGACGGTATGGAACAGGAAGAAATACCGGAAGACCAGATAATCCCGGCAGATGAACTGCCCCCGGATACCTCAAAATAAACTTTCAGCACATCACTTTCGAACTTATAGCGTACAGGTAAAATTCAATGCGTAAAATACGTTGCGGCAGTAAACGTTATACGTAGCGCTTTCGTTTTGCAATAACTGGTAGTATAGTATTAGAAATTACTAATTAAATAAGCACTTCCCGCGTCGTAATAAGGAAAGATCTGAATGATTAAAATTTCCAGAAATAGTTTTAATAAACGTTTATCGGCAATTGTTCCGGTCTTATTTACCTTTCTATTTGTTTTATCATTATCCGTGCCCTGTATGGTAAACGCAGGAACAATGCAATGGACTATTGTTAATACCCCTGATAATAATGGCAACATCATAGTGAGTCCTTCCGAAATCAGTTTTCTGTCATCAGCACCTGATGGCGTAACCATGTTCGCATCGGACGTAGCAAACAGCAAGTTATATAGATCTAAAGACAGTGGTAGAAGCTGGGATAATATAACCGGCAATATTACCGGCGCTGGGGCAACTCTCCCTGTATGGAATGTCATCGTCGCTCCTGACAATCCGAATTTCATAGCTGCTGTTACCAGCACCGGTGGCATCCCGCAGCAGGTCTTCCTTTCCACCGACGGCGGTTATACATGGCAAAACTCAGCTTGTCCCGCAACAAATCCCATCAGCACCCTGGATATTTCTCCAAACTATGGAAATTATGATATTGCTGCAGGAACACGAACAGGAGCAGGTACAGGCAGGATATATGTATTCAAAGGCTTCGGGGGATGGGCAGATCAGGGATTTACCGGTGATATGCTGACGGTAAAATTTTCACCAACCTACGATACCGACAGTGGTCTTGTAGTTGCCTACGCGGACATGACAGGTACATACGTTACACTGGGTATACGCGATATTTCGGCAAATACCACCACATGGGGGATCTGGGGACCTGTAGAAATCACCGCATCGGGAGCGGGAAATTCGCCAAAAGCAAATCAGATAATAAACGCAGACCTTGAATTGCCTTCCGACTTCTCCGGGCAGCTTGCCAACCGAAGGCGCGTATATATATCCACAAATGATGCCGGGGCGACGGGAAATGCAGGTGTATACCGGATTGACGATACCCTCATTTATAAAATCATGTCCGTGCCAGGCTCGCCGATGATTTCAAGTATTGCCTTTCATGGGAACTATAATACAGGCAAACTCCTCGCGGGGGAAGTGAAAGCAGACCCTGCAAAAGCGACGGTTGATGTCTGGTTTTGTCCCAACCCGGCAGAAACCTGCCCTCAATCAGCATGCATAACATGGCAAAAAGCGGTTAAACCGCCTACGGGCGGAGCCGCCTTAGGTAATGGCAATGCACAGGTAATCTGGAGTCCCTCCGGCGATAGAGCTTATTGTGGTACAAGTTCAGCCAATCTAGATGTGGCAGGTTGGCCTAATGGTTACAACACAGGTGTCGTCCGGGATGAATCTGCGCTGTCAATTTCAATCGACAATGGAAAGACATGGAACCAGATAAGCTTGATAGATACAGAAATCAGCTTTCTATCCGATGTCGCTGTCACATATGGTTCTGAAACGGCATATCTTTCGTCAATCAATACTAATGCGGGAAACAGCGGATTCGATAGTGTATGGCGAAGCACATCATACCCTATTGGCCAGATGTGGGAAAGAGTCTATTGTCTTCTAAGCCCGAACGATGACATTATACTGCGTATGGACTCGTTTTCCTCATTACAATCTATTATCATGGCCTGCCGTTTCTCCAGTGATCTGTTTCATTCTCTGGATATGGGACAAACATGGAACAGGGTGCTGCCCGGCGTTAGTATCACAGACTGCGCACACACTGAAACAAAAGGCGTCTTAAATCTCTACGTACTTGATAATAATCAGGTAAGAAGAGGCGACTACCAGAATGGAATATGGAAATGGAACCAGAAAGTGAACACAGGCCTTACTGCAGGACATTCGATAACCGCAGAAAAGGGGGGTCTTGTCACAGCAGGTGGCGCAGACCAGGGAATAGTTGCTTATTCTACGGACGGGGGTGTTCAGTTCACCCGTTTGCCGGCAATGCCTGTAAACGGCAATATACACGTAATTGCGGATACAAGATTTCTTAACGTTATCATTTTATATGCAGCAAGTGATGCTCCAAATGGTAAAGTATATAGCTGGGTTGTCAATGGAAGTTCCGGCTGGACTGCCATGGGTGCTCCTGACCAGAGGTTTTACGGACTTGCCCAGACGGAAACGCTCTACTGTGTATGGTCAGACGGAACGGACACCGGCGCTAACAGGACGCTCATACCGGAATCTTTAGGACCACCTGCAATCGAGTGGGGCAATATGACCTCCGGGTTGAGTACGGGAGTCGTGTTCACCCGGGAGCCTGAATCATTAAAAATATCGGGAATTGACCTCTGGGCTATAGATAACAGGGCATATAGCGGAACCACAGGTCGCCTCTGGACGTATGAGGACTGTCTGTCGCCTGCTCCTGCACCTCCGTCGTCCGGATCGCAGGTTGATGTGAGTTACCTGTATCAGGCACCTGAACCGCTCCTGCCGGAATCAGGTGCTCTTATATCAGTAGACGACATGCAAAAAACTGCTGCAATAGAGAGATCGGAAGAGCACACGTCTGAACTCCAGTCACCGCTCATTATCTCG
>CAZIQW010000257.1:0-3974 GCA_964541585.1 uncultured Dehalococcoidales bacterium
GTATCTACAATGAAGATACAATAAAGTTCACTGTTTGTCAATATACCCGGCTTGGTTTTAGCACTTTTACGTGATAGGCTCTGACCCCAAAAGGTCATCTGTTATCAGAAAGGTGGGAAAATTCCTGGCCGCTTTCGCCGGGAAGAAACCCTCTTCTGATAAGAATCCCCGGTGTCAGATTCCGCTTTTCAATCTCCATGTGTTAATTTCCGCTGCTCGTTAGACCCGGCATAATCAAGGCCTCAATTCAAAGTAATCCTGTCTGGGTTGACCGGTGAGGAGCTTTGTCTTCTGCGTTAATGGCTTATTGTATCCTGATTATATCGGCTGATGATGACCTTAACCTGCAATTCAAAGTTGTTGAAACTGCCTGTTGTCGGATGTCGAAAATAAGTCGGAAATATAGGGGTATTCTCTAATTAAAAAAGGTTAAACGGGTAATATAATTATGACTAGTGATGATAGAAATGTCAGGTCATTGTAGCTCGCCAGCAGGGTATCTGATCCCGATAATGTGTTTTGCGCCCGCTGTAATTAAAATTTAGCAGACAGGAACGTCTTAATCAGGGCGCTTTGAACCTCCATCGTTAATTGGCTGCTCTGGTAGTGACGGGCGGATGGTGAAGATTTTCGGATGGAAGGCTAATATTTTGGGCTGAATGAAAGTGTTTTTTGTTAGGAGGGGATATGAAGGTCACAGTAATCGGTTTTGGACAGTGTGGTGGCAGGATTGCCGATGAATTCGCCAGAATCAATAGAATTGCAATCAACCGGAGGGGGATTGAAATTTGTCCCGGTGTTTATGCCGTCAATACGGATTCGGCAGATTTGGCCGGTTTGCACCATATAAAAGCTAATTATAAACACAGAATCCTTATCGGAGGGAGTAGAACCGGTGGCCATGGAGTGGGGAAGATTAACGAGCTGGGCGCTCTCGTCACCAAAGAGGAATCTAAAAAAATATTCGATGCCATTGATAGCACGAAGAGACTGTACGAAACGGATGCCTTCTTGCTGGTAGCTTCAGGAGGGGGAGGGACCGGGTCAGGTGCGATAGCTGTAATGACCAAGCTGATAAAAGAACGTTTTAGTAACAAGCCCGTTTATGACATCGTAGTTCTGCCTTTCGAGCATGAGGATCAGACTGAAGAAAGGTCTACTTTTAATACGGCAGCCTGTTTGAAGAGTCTTAATGCCTCGGCCGATGCCCTGTTCATTTATGATAACCAGAGATTAGGGAGAAAGGAAAACACTCTGATCACTAACTTCAGCCGGATTAATAAAGAAATAGTTGATCCATTCTATGATTTGCTTTGTGCCGGTGAGGAGACCAGAAGAAAATTTATTGGCTCCAAAACCCTGGATGCCGGGGATATCAAACAGACATTGACCGGCTGGACATGCATGGGTTTTGGAAGGGTGGATGTCCCGGTTTTCAATTTTCCTTTTGGCAGGTCCGGTTTCACTTCCAGGAATCGTCAAATTGCCCGAGGTGTTCAGGCGATGGAACAGGCACTCTACAACCTGTCTTTGGAGTGTAACCCGGCAGGTGCTGCACGCGCGTTATTTTTGGTTTCCGGTCCTGCGGGTGAAATGAATATGGAAATCGTCAGAGAAATTGGTATCCACCTGAGGAAAATTGCACCTCAAGCCACTATCAGGAATGGAGACTATCCCAGAGAAAAAGATGTAATTGACGTCCATATCATATTTTCCGCTCTCAGTCATCTGGTAAAAATCCGGGAATACTATGTTAAATCGTCTAATCTTATTAAAGAATACCAGAGAAGAAGAGAAAATCGCGAGTATGATCAAAGGGAGATGGGTGACCTGGGCAAGGAGATCCCGGTTCTGTCCTGAATGTAGCAGCCAAGATATTATCTAAACTGGGGATTATTTCATGTGGCTTAGCGTGTTGATAATTTTAGGGGTTTGCCTGGCAGGAGCCGTTTCGGGATTCTTTATTTACTGGATTATTACCAATATCAAAACACTGCGGGCAAACCAAACCAGACCCATTAAAGAGGAAAGTCAAGCTCCGTTAACACCCGCCGAAGATACCGAGGACCTGTCCCTGGAGCAGCTGCTTGCTGAAGCGGACTATGTCCCGGATATCCCGGGGGGGACTGATTTCGAGACGGAGGATGATGACTGGCTGAATAATGGAATACCCGAAATTCAGTTCGAGCAAGATGGCTCTATATTAAATATCAATGTCATCGCTTCCCATAAACAGGATATCACATCAGAAGAGACAGTGATTAACCTCAAAATAAATTTACCTCCTCAATATTTAGCCAGGAAAGGGGAAGGGCCTTACGATATAGAGATAACTCCATACGACTCGTCTCCATTCTATCAGAGTGTGCAGGATATCAATACTGTCAAACCTGATGAAGAGTCCGTTGGACAAGTCCGTTCTCTGCTGGATGAGATTGCCATAAGACCTGTTGAAAATCCGGTTCTTGCAGGTGCTCAATTGATGGACGATATATCCATCAGACCTGTGGAAACCCGGGTCGCCGGAAGCCGTGCGCTGATGGATGAGATAACCGTGAGACCTGTTGAAAGCCTGGCTCCTGCAACTTCTCAATTGATGGACGATATATCCATCAGACCTGTGGAAACCCGGGTTGCCGGAAGCTGCGCGCTGATGGATGAGATAGCCGTCAAGCCCTTTTCAGGCCCGGTTAATATTGAATATGAACTCCTGGACGATTTGATAACCAGAAGAGCGGTTTATCAGACGAAGAAAGCAGAACCGGTAGAGACCATTAGCGTTAATGAAATTACGGAATTTCTGAGTGAAAAAAGGTATTTCAAACAGGCCGTCATTCCTGCATTGGCTACGAAGTTCCGGGTCGCACCTTTCCTGGCTCGTAAAGGTGAAGAAACGGGCAGACTATTTAGTCAAGCTAAAAACCTTTCTCAGAAAGCTGGTTATCGGGGACCAGTGATAAAGGCATTGGCCGCCCTCCGGATATATAATACTAATGAGTTCTACATTCAAGACACTAACCTCGCACATGCGGCTGCGTTGATGCAAGAGCCTCAAATTCAGGACTTTACCTTTAAGGTAATTTACACGCCGGATGAACTGGATGAACTGATTGATGATGGCTCTGAACTTGTCAGGAATTTCAGCCAGATAAAGCGCGGGCTGAAAAGAGGAATGGTGGTCTTCCTCGTGTTAGTTGATGGGGAATTGGCCTCTATGGGGTGGGCTTGTATGACTGAGGAATCTAAAGCAATTTTCGGAAACTATCCCTACAACGATGATCTGGACGGACAGGCCTGTATTGTAGGCGACTGGACGAATCCCGGGTTCCGGGATTGCGGTATTTATTCAAGCTACGTCAAATACAGGAGACAGCAGCTGCTCAAAGAGAAGGGATTTACATTTGAGCGGAGCATCGTAGATGAGAGCCTCATGAAAGACCGCCACTCTGTGACAGCGCAGGACAGGTTGGAATTAACTTACAAACGCAGGACCTACATCAATGTATCCCTTCCTGGAATCCTCGGGGTGGAGTTCTGGAAGGAATATCCGCTTAACGGGACAGATTCCAGGCCGGCATATCAAATGGTTACTCTGTTAATCCTGGTTTTGCCATCCCCCCCGAGGGTTGCCGTTTTGAGTAAAAAACTGAGGTTTTGAAGCCAAATTTTTTTCAGGTACCATCTTCCATCCCCTGGATTTACTGGTATTTTTCGGCCTTTATGCGGCAGCAGCATCTCTGTTTCTTTTTTCACAGGCTGTTTTGGTACGGAAATCCTCGCGGAATAGCTATTGACAAGCCCACCAATAATGATTTAGCTTAATAGCAATAATATACTTGGGCTCTCTAGGTATGTGGGGGCACTAGGTATTCAAAACAAAATATCTCAACCCGATTCTATTTCCAGTATAACAAAAACTATTCAAAATAACGGAGCGACACATTCTGATTTAGACATAAATAAGACCGGTCATA
>CAZIQW010000258.1:0-1934 GCA_964541585.1 uncultured Dehalococcoidales bacterium
TTCATAAATCCATCAAATCAAATACGGGATTAGCCAGCTCGCCCACTAAAACGGTCAGGACTCAGAACAATCATTTCTTCTCTTCGATTTATGCTTATTTTAAACTTGAATTGTTAAAGAGCAAGACCAGGCTGAATCATTTTGCCTTAAAGGCTAAACTTTATTTGCAGGCTTTAAAAGCCAGCTTGGCTGAATTACAAAATTTACAAAACCTTACTATACCCGTAAGGTGAGTTAATTATTAGATGTCATTCTGGAGACATCCTTTTCTCCCTTTATCCGAAAGGATGCCGAAGAATCTGGCGGAGAGGGGGTTTCGAGCTGCCAACTTCCAGCCTTAAACTTTTAGCTTTTAACTTTTGGCTTCCCCTCCACCCGGAGATCCTGTTGAATTATTGGCAGTCTTTACAGGTTCACTTTCCTCGGGTTCACCCGGCATTTTTCAGCGATTACAATGGCCAGTATGTCTTCTATGGCATTCTCTATTTCGTTATGCGGGTTCATAACCACATAATCAAAATGGCAAATCTGATGCATCTCATCTTCCGCTGTTTTCAGCCTTACCTCTAAATCAGAGGTTGTTTCAGTACAGCGCTGAATGAGACGCCTGGAGAGTTCCTCCAGCGAAGGCGGAGCAATGAATATAAAGACGGCTTCCGGCAATACCTTTTTAATATTGGCAGCTCCCTGGACATCAACTTTGATAAAGGTATCCCGGTTTCTGTCAACCGCTTCTTTAACCGGCTGTCTGGGGACACCGTACCAGTTGCCGTAAACCTTTGCCCACTCACGCAAACCGTTACCCTTTAACAGTTCCTGAAATTTGTCTTCCGATATGAAATGATAGTCTACCCGGTCTTTTTCATTGGCTCTTTGCTGGCGGGTGGTGACTGTAGTGATAAACTCGAAAGGGTACTCTCTGGACTTCATCCGGTTTAAAATGGCGTCTTTCCCCACTCCAGACGGCCCGGAGATAACAATCACCAGAGGGCTGGAAATATTCATTTTCATCAAACGGTTTATGCAGGAATCACTAGTCATTTTCCTGCTCGGACTTCGTTACGGCGCCAACATGGCTGACCTGCAACCGCCCGGCAATAATTTCCGGAGCACGGGAGGTAAGAAAAATATGACCGTTATCCGTAAAAATGGCTGCCCGCGTCTTGCGGCCATGCGTCATATCGATCAATATACCTTTATTGCTGGCTTCTTTTATAGCCCGCTTAATATTAGTGGAAGTAGGTGATGCAATAGCAATGATACGGTCAACCGCTAAAAAATTATCAAATCCGACATGTACCAGGTCAATCGGCATAATTCCCCCCTCACAACTCTTTATTTTGCCTAATCTGGAGGCTTCTCAGCGATATAGAGCAAATATGAACCCCTATTTACCCTGTAAAAGCCCGATTTCTTAATATATTAATACTTCTAACAGTGATTTGGCAAATATTACGGAACATGTATTAATTATTCGCACATCATGACTATCATTTACAACCTTGAGAGTATATGATTTAATGTTGAATTGAGATGAGCTTAAAAATGGTAACGAATGAGTAGAGGAGATAGAAACCGGTGTACAAAATTTCAGACCGACAGGATTTAGCGCCTATAGTGCACCTCTTTAAAATTGATGCTCCCGAGGTAGCCAAAAAGGCTAACCCGGGGCAGTTTGTTATTGTCCGCATCGACGAAAAGGGTGAGCGTATTCCGCTGACTTTTGCCGATTGGGATACAGAGGCAGGCAGCGTGACTATTGTTTTTCAGGAAGTTGGGGCTACAACCTGCCGTTTAGCCAGATTAAATGCAGGTGATTATATTGAAAATTTCGTCGGCCCGCTGGGAATTCCCACACACATAGAAAACTACGGTACCGTAGTCTGTGTTGGAGGAGGCATTGGCGTAGCGCCCATTACCCCGATTGCCCGGGG
>CAZIQW010000258.1:1944-3949 GCA_964541585.1 uncultured Dehalococcoidales bacterium
CTCAAACAAGCCGGGAACCGGGTCATTTCCATTATGGGTGCCCGAAGCGGGAATCTTTTGTTCTGGGAAGAGAAACTTAGAGCCTCCAGTAACGAGTTAGTGGTCTGTACCGACGATGGCACTTACGGACGCAAAGGACTGGTAACCGAGCCTTTAAAGGAAATACTGACGTCTCAGAAAGTTGACAGGGTTATCGCTATCGGGCCTATCCCGATGATGAAGTTCTGTTCTCTGACATCCCTGCCTTTTGGAGTGAAGACTATTGTAAGCCTGAACCCCTTAATGGTCGATGGTACCGGCATGTGCGGCTGCTGCAGAGTATCGGTTGATAATACCACCAAATTCGCCTGTGTAGACGGCCCCGACTTTGACGGGCATAAGGTTGACTGGGATTTGATGGTAACGCGTTCCCGCGGCTATGCAGAAGAAGAGAAACGTTCAATGGAACATTCACAATGTCAGTGTGAGAACCGATAAGGAGCGATATGGCCAAGTTAGATTTAAACCGTTTGGAGATGCCGAGGCAGGATCCTGCAGTCAGAGCCAGGAATTTTAAGGAGGTTGCTCTGGGTTACAGCCTTGAAGAAGCCGTTAAAGAAGCGAATCGCTGTATTCAATGCAAAAAACGCAACTGCACCGCAGGCTGTCCCGTAGAGGTTAATATCCCGGAATTCATAAAAGCTCTCCGGGAAGGCGATATGCCTGATGCGGTAAGAATTTTGAAAGAAAAGAACAGCCTGCCGGGAATCTGCGGAAGAGTCTGCCCTCAGGAATCGCAGTGCGAGTCTACCTGTACCCTGGGAAAGCAGGGCGCACCGGTTGCCATCGGGCGTTTGGAAAGATTCGTCGCCGACTGGGAGCGCACCAATAAGGACAAGCTGGAGACCAATGTGACTCTGCCTCCTCCCACCGGGAAGAAAGTGGCGGTGGCAGGTACCGGACCTGCCAGTCTTACGGCTGCCGCCGATTTAGCTAAAAAGGGACATAAAGTGACCCTGTTCGAGGCTTTGCACGTTGCCGGAGGCGTTTTAATGTACGGTATCCCCGAATTCAGACTACCGAAGGAGATTGTTCAGAACGAAGTAAATTATGTTAAATCCCTGGGGGTGGAAATAAAGCTGGATTCCATCGTCGGCAGACTGAAAACAGTGGACGAACTGCTGAGTGACGGGTATGATGCAGTCTTTCTGGGTACCGGCGCCGGGCTACCGATGTTTATGAACATTCCCGGGGAGAATTTGAACGGCGTCTACTCGGCCAACGAGTTTTTGACCCGGGTCAACCTGATGAAAGCCTATAAATTCCCAGAATACGATACACCGGTCAAGGTAGGGAAAAATGTAGCCGTGGTCGGCGGCGGTAACGTCGCCATGGTCTCCGCCAGATGCGCCCTGCGGCTGGGAGCGGATAATGTTTATGTCATCTATCGCCGTTCCAGGGAAGAAATGCCTGCCCGCCGCGAAGAGGTGGAAAATGCCGAAGAAGAGGGCATCATTTTCAAGTTCCTGACCAATCCAAAAAGCTTTATCGGCAATGGACAGGGCTCGGTAACAGCGATGGAATGTTATGAAATGGCACTGGGTGAACCCGATGCCAGCGGGCGGCGGAGACCCATTGTCAAACCCGGCAGTGAGTTCACCATTGAAGTAGACGTGGTTATCATCGCTCTGGGCACCACCCCAAATCCTCTCATCGCAGCTACCACAGAGGGTCTGGAGACTACCAGTCGCGGCACCGTAGTCACCGACGAGACCAGCGGACAGACACGCAAAGGCCGGGTCTGGGCCGGGGGCGATATCGTTACCGGTTCAGCAACCGTAATCAGCGCTATGGGCGCCGGTAAGCGGGCTGCCGCAGATATTGATAAGTACCTGCGAGGTTAGCATAATACCGAACCTCAACCTTCAAAAGGGGAGCTCAGAGCTCCCCTTTTTTTGTCCATTTTCCCGTACAGCGCACTCTGATTTGAACACGATTACGATTGTTGACAGTCTGAAAACAAGAG
>CAZIQW010000259.1:0-3942 GCA_964541585.1 uncultured Dehalococcoidales bacterium
AGATAATGAGCGGTGACTGGAGTTCAGACGTGTGCTCTTCCGATCTTTATTTCGTCGATTACACCCATCTGTAATAAAAATCCAGATTAAAAATTCGAAATCAGAGACAAAGAGCTAAAATACAAAATATCAGGTTTTCTCCAATCTTTTACCGTGCAATTTCAACTAATGCCCGGTTAGAAAATGGTAGCAATAACATTATACTTCCTGGAGATGAGATAAAAAAGGCTTAAATAACCTAGAGCCTGATTAATACCGTTACAAACCCAGTTCCTGGATTATTCTCTGGGCGTAATGGTCAGTCATGCTTGCGATATAGTCTACTACCTGATGTTCAGGATTGTTGGTAACGGCAAGGTACTCCGGCGGCAGGAGTTTACGATGACTATCAAAGAACTGATACAAAGTACGGATAATCCTGCGGGCGTTTTCGGCATCCGGCTGGGTGGAGCTAACTGTGTACACCTGTTGGTAAAGAAATTCGTGTAATGCACGGGTAGCTTCGCGGATACCGGCGCCCATCTGGATGGACGGGGGGGACAGGCTTTCATCTCTAACATTCCAGGAACTGTCAATAATATCACAGACCATGGTATTAATACGCTCGGAGCGTGAATGTCCCAGAAGGCTGATGGCTTCGCGTGGCAACTCTTCTTCGGTAATTACCTTTGCTCGGATAGCATCATCGATATCATGGTTAATATAGGCTACCGCATCAGCGATTTTGCATACTTCCCCTTCCAGAGTATTGGCTTTGCCCCAGTTATCTCCCATTATCTCAATTACCCGTGTTTTTGAATGATTCAGGATACCATCCCTTACTTCCCAGGTCAGGTTTAATCCCTTCCCATTATTTTCCAGATAGTCCACCAGCCGCAGGCTTTGCTCGTTATGGTGAAAACCGTCCGGATATAATTCATTGAGGACTTCCTCACCAATATGTCCGAAAGGGGTATGCCCCAGGTCGTGGCCCAGGGATATCGCTTCGGTGAGGTCTTCATTAAGATTGAGTGCCCGGCTGATGGTGCGGGCTATTTGGGATACCTCCAGAGTATGGGTCAATCTGGTGACGTAATGGTCGCCAATGGGAGCAATAAAGACCTGAGTCTTGTGTTTTAAGCGGCGGAAAGAATTGCAGTGAATAATCCGGTCGCGGTCGCGCTGGAACTCCAAGCGTACCGGGCTGGGTTTCTCCAGTCTCATTCGGCCTCGGGTAAATTTGCTTTTAGACGCAAAAGGAGAGAGACATTCCTCTCTCTCCTCAAGTACTTGACGTATATTGTTTAACCGGCTAGCCATCTGTTTTTAGATTCGCTTCTATCTTTGCTATTATTCCCCGGGTGACGTCAATCATATCGGGACTGACGGAAACGGAGGTTATACCCCATTGTACCAGTTTTTCAGTCAGTTCGGGATAGACCGATGGGGCTTGTCCGCAAATGGAACAGGTAATACCCATCCGTTTGGCTGTTGTGACGGCTTTTTCCAGGGCTATCTGCACCGCTTCATTTCTCTCATCGAAAATGACGGCGAGCTTCTGGCTGTCTCTGTCTGTGCCCAGGATAAGCTGGGTCAAATCGTTGGAACCGATAGATATGCCGTCGATTCCCGTATCAATGAATTTCTCGATAAGGAATATGTTAGACGGCACTTCCACCATCATCCAGAGTTTGAAGTCATCGGAGCGGGCTAAACCATTGATTTCCAGAACCTCTTTGGCGGATACCATCCCGCCGACAGTGCGGACAAAAGGAATCATCACATGTAAATTGTTATATTTTTCCCGGACCCTCTTGACGGCTTCAACTTCGAGAATGAAGGCATCCAGCTCTTTAAGGTATCTGGAACAGCCGCGATAACCCAGCATGGGGTTTTCTTCCAGAGTTTCATAATCCTGGCCGCCTTTTAGATTGCGGTACTCGTTGGTCTTGAAATCGGAACAGCGGTAGACTACAGGTCGGGGATAGAACGCTTTGGCAATTGTGCTGATTCCGTCACTGAGCTTTTCAATAAATTCATCTCCCCGTTTTTGGCTCAACATGTAGCGGGGGTGTTCGCCAATCTGGCTGATGATGAACTCAGCGCGAAGCAGACCGACGCCGTCCACATTGCGAGCGGCAATATTTTCTGCGAGATCGGGCTGCGCCAGATTGACATAAATCTTGGTTCTGGTCTTGACGTCTTTATTAATTACGGTAACTTCTGAGGGATTGTCGGAACGTTTCCGGATAACGTTTCCGTCGTAAACCTTCCCGGAGGAGCCGTCCACGGTAATAATTTGCCCGTCTACCAGAGAAGTAGTGGCGACCGAGGCTCCAACGACGCAGGGGATGCCTAATTCACGGCTGACGATAGCTGCGTGAGAGGTGCGTCCGCCCTGGTCGGTAATTATGGCGGCAGCCCGCTTCATGGCGGGAACATAATCCGGGGTGGTCATCTGCGCTACCAGTATATCTCCGGTAAGTATTTTATCAATCTGGGTGGCATCTGCCAGGATTCTTACCGGGCCGCTGGCCTTGCCGGGGCTGGAAGGAGAGCCGGAAAGCAGGATGGAAGCTGCCCCAATCTCGGGGTCGAATTCTGCCACTGAATCTTTGATGGTGGTTACGGGTCTGGCCTGGGTGATGAATAACTGGCCTTTCTCCTTGGCCCACTCAATATCCTGGGGGAAATCGTAATGCCATTCGATACTTTTCCCAAGCATGGCAAGCTGGATGACCTCTTTATCGGTAAGCTTCGGGGCAGATTGCAGTTCAGGTTCAATAGGTGCTTTAATATACAGGTGCCCGTTTTGAGCGGCCGGATTTTTAATTAACTGCCATTCCTGTTTATTAATCTTTTTACCCACGATACGCATTTCATCTTTATCTACAATAAAAAGGTCCGGGGTTACCTCACCGGATACTATGGCTTCCCCCAGACCGTAAACTGCTTCGATCACAATCTTGCGCTTATCAGAAGTGACCGGTTCCAGAGTAAACATTACGCCGGATGCCTGGGACTGTACCATTCTCTGGACGGGTACGGCGATACCTACCTGGAAATGATCGAATTTATTTTCTGCCCGGTAAAAAATAGCGCGGGCGTTAAAGAGGGACGCCCAGCAGCCTTTAACCGCATCAACTACATTGGACTCGCCCTGGACGTTCAAAAAAGTGCTTTGTTGTCCGGCGAAGGAGGCATCCGGCAAGTCTTCAGCGGTGGCGGAAGAGCGAACGGCTACCAGTTCACCACCCATGGCTTTATAGGCTTCACCAATCTCCCTGGCCAACTCTTCCGGCATCCTGGAATTCAGGATAATCTGCTGAATTTCTTCGGCTACCTGCTGTAATTGCCGGCTGTCATTAGGATTCAACGTTGACAATTTCTGTCGGATTGATTCCATTACCCGGGTTTCTTCAAGGAATCCGTAATAAGCATCGGCGGTAACAATAAAGCCCGGAGGAACCGGGATTTGAGCGTGAGTCATCTCTCCCAGATTAGCTCCCTTGCCCCCGACCAGGGCGATATCCTTTTTGTCAACTTCATTAAACCAAACAATACACTTTTTTGACAGGTTCATATCCAGTTTCCTCCTTGACTGTTAATACTATTTGGAGAAGAGCGGGGGTATGTTTTTAATAAAACCGGGTGGTAATCTTTATTATATCACAATAAGATGATTAATCTAGATTCGAAAACGATATTCAAATGGGATAAGTATAACCGAATTCCTTAAGCTCGAAAAGATACATAGTTGATAGTAAATACAATCAATAATATACCCTGAAGTGCATAATTACAAATGTAAAATTGTTATACACATTCCGTGTGTGAAATGTTGGGTTGAGAACGATGAGATAATGGCTTATTGCTCTAAAGAGTTAATTATGCTAACATATCAAATGGAAGACGGGATGTAGCGCAGCCTGGTAGCGCACCTGAATGGGGTTCAGGTGGTCG
>CAZIQW010000260.1:0-3938 GCA_964541585.1 uncultured Dehalococcoidales bacterium
TCCAGGGATTACCTCCTTGAGAACCATTCCTTCAGGAGTAATCTCTATCACCGCTAAATCGGTAAAAAGCATACTGACCTTACCAACAGTCGTCGCCGGATAGGTCAGTTCGTTTACTATTTTGTATTCTCCATTTCTGGTTATATGCTCCATGGCAATGAATAGTCTTTTGGCTCCGGCGCACAGGTCCATGGAGCCGCCGATATTTCCTACGAATAGACCGCGTGCAGGATTAGACCAGCCTGCATAGTCGCCTCGAGCATTAATCTGAAGCGCTCCCATCACCGCCACATCGATATGCCCCCCGCGAATCATGCCGAAGGATTCGGCAATGTCAAAATAAGAGGAACCCGGTATTTCTGTTACCGCCTGGCAGCTGGCATTGATCAGGTCCTGATTAGCCTCATCGCCATCCGCCAGCGGCCCGGTCTTGAGCATGCCTACCTCGGACTGAAGGGAAATATCCATGCCTTCAATCCAGTTGCTGATCAGAGTTGGAATACCGATGCCCAGATTAACGTAGCTGCCTTCTTTTATCTCACGGCTGACGCGCAGAGCAATCATCTCCCGCGACAATCCTTCAAATCTAACTTTGAGAGCCATTTGATGTCATCCTCCTCAATTCTAATCTATCGTTATAGCAAAATTGAGACGCGGTACCTGCACCACCCGTTGTACATATATCCCAGGAGTGTGGACATCGTCCCCATCCAGTTCCCCCGCCTCGACCAGGTTTTCTACTTCAGCAATAGTGATTTTCGCTGCCGTCGCCATGACATGGTTAAAGTTTCTGGCAGTCTTGGCGTATCGCAGGTTGCCTTCTCTGTCGCCTATGTTAGCATGGATAAATGCGTAATCAGGCCTCAATGCATACTCCAGGACATATTTTTGGCCGTCAATTATCTTGGTCTCCTTCGGTACCCGCTTGGCTTCAATACTGGTGACCACAGTTTCTTCCACTACCGAACCGACTCCGGTCGGGGTGTAAAAAGCCGGGATACCGGCACCTCCCGCACGATATTTCTCTGCCATAGTGCCCATGGGATAGACCTCGAGCTCAATCTTTCCGGTCCTCACCGCCTGCTCAAAGGGGTCCTGCATCCCTTTGCTTGCGGAGCGAAACAGGCCGTAGGAGTCGATAAGCTTTTTGAGTTGACCGTTATTGACCAGGTCCGTTAGCTCCTTGGAGGCGCCAAGCATCGGGCCGCAGCCGCAGGTCAGGGTCAAATCCTTGACACCTTTGTTAATCAGGGCCTGCAGCAAAGACCTCGGCACGCCACAGGCGAAAAAACCGGGGATGGCAATCATAGCGCCATCCTTGATATCGGCTATTGCCTCTTCAAGACTGGGCAAAACCTTGTCCACTATACACTCCTCCTGTGAAAATATTTCTACTTCAAAATCGGCCCATGTGAAGATGAGAATCTATAATACGATATTCCGCTAACCAGTAATTACTTTAGCTGAAAATGAACATAAAATCAAATATGTCTCTATTACGATTATCAACTTAAGAATATTAAAGCAAAGAAATGAGAAGCCGCTTGTAGATGAAAAATAAAAAACTTGGTAAATTTTGTTGGTTAACAGGGAGGAATTGAAGTGGTATTGTAATTATATCAAATGGAGTCCAAGCCTTTTCTCCAGTTCGAGGCCTTCTCTCAAACTCATGTCCAATCCGCGGGTGATGGCCTGTTTAGCACAGGAAACTGCCCGGGGATTATATTCCTTAATCTTATGAGCGAGTCTTTCCGCCTCAACGAATATCTCCGGACGTGGTAAAACACGGTTTATCAATTTAATACGCCTGGCTTCGTTAGCATTAATCCAGCGGCCGCTCAGTAGCACGTCCAGGGCATGTGCCCTTCCAACCATGCGGGGCAGGGTCTGACTCCCTCCGGCGGCCGGAATAATTCCCAGGGTTACCTCCGGCAGTCCAAACCGGGCTTCTTCCGAGCACAGTCGGATATCACAGCACAGGGACATCTCAATTCCCGAACCCAGGACATACCCGTGCATGGCGGCAATAAAGGGCTTGGGGATACTCAGGAAGCGGCCCCAGATATCCCGTTCGAAGCGAGCGGTACGGGCGAACACCGGCGAGGGAGCGGAGAGGAATTCGGTCAGGTCGGCTCCGGCACAAAAAGCCTTCTCCCCGGCGCCTTTGAGAATAACCACTCTTACTTCCGGGTCGTCACGGATAGCCCCCAGAATCTCGTAAAGCTCATCCCGCATCCGGATATTGTAAGCGTTCAAAGCTCCCGGTCGGTTCAATGTCACATGAGCCACATTATCCAGTTTTTCATAGATGATGGTTTCAAAAACAGACATGATGTTAACTCAAAAGTCAAAATTCAAAAGCAAATAAGTTTCTGTTTTCAAACAATTTTTAATTATGACTTGTAATTTTGACTTTTGACCTTTAACTTTTGAATTTCTCTCTCTATTCTCCCTTATACTGCGGAGGTTTTTTCTGCAAAAATGACTGGATGCCTTCTGTTCGGTCGGATGTTGTATGCAGCAGGAAATAAAGATCGGCCTCCAGCTTCAATCCCTGTTCGAGCGTCATGTCCAATCCCTGGTTAACTGCCTCTTTGGCATAGCGCAGAGCGAAGGGAGCTTTACCGGAAATATTGTTTATCAAAGCTTCGGCTTCAGAAATCAGGCTGTCAGGGTCTACAACCTTGTTAACCAGACCGCAATCTAAGGCGCCCTGCGCATCAAGGGATTCACCTGTTAATATCATTTCCAGTGCTTTTCCTTTACCTGCGATGCGTGATAAACGCTGGGTACCCCCGTCCAGGGGTATCCAGCCCTCAGCAATTTGGGGCAAGCTGAACCGGGCTTTGGCAGATGCTATCCTTAAGTCACAGGCCAGGGATATCTCCAGCCCTTCGCCAATGGCATCCCCGTTAATTACTGCCAGTGTGGGATGGACAATACCTGCAACAGCTTCAGCGGGACTATAGAAAGCCGGCAGTTCATCCTGAGTTGCCCCACGAACCAGTTGCCGGATGTCTCCGCCGGAGCAAAATACCTCACCGGCTCCGCTAATTACTACCGCATATATATCCGTATCCCCGTTTACCCGAGAGCAGATATCTGCCAGTTCCTGAGCCATCGGCAAGTCAATCCGGTTCCCTGCTTCAGGACGGTTTAGAGTGATGTAACCAACATGGTCTTTTTTCGTATAATTTATCAGCGTATTTGCCATATTATTTCCTTGCAACTGATATATAATTATTATGATAACGTATCAGAAGGGCAGATAAAAGAGCAGATTTCTTTCAGGGAGCATCCCGTGCAGGCCGGACTGCTTTTAAAGCAATGATACTTGCCCAGGGCGACCAGGAGAGCGTGATACTCGTTGAACATTTGTGTATCCGGAGGCAGATGGGCTGTAAACAGTTCCCGGTAATCGGCATATTTGTTACCCCCGGGTTTGAGACCCAGACGGTCAATAATCCGCTGGGTATAGGCATCAACTACGAAGGCTGGCTTGTTTCCGGCATAGAGCAGGATGGAGTCTGCTGTTTCTTCCCCTATCCCGTGAACTCCCAGAAGCTCTTTCCTCAAGGAGTGGGTATCTTCAGCAAACATCTTTTCCAGACTGTCCTCGAACCGTTCACCGAACCATTTCACAAAAGCTTGAAGTTTAACCGCCTTCATATTGTAATAACCGCAGGGGTGGATCAATCCGGCCAGCTCCTCACGGGAGAGCAGCCGTAAAGACCGGGATGACAAAGCCCCGGCTTTCTTTAAATTAGCAATGCCCTTCTCAACGTTGGTCCAGTCAGTTGACTGGTTCAGAATTGCTCCTAAGATTATGATTGTTCCCTTCTGGTTCCATAAGCCGAAGGTCCGTGGAAGCGCGTGAGCACGAGAAATGAAGCTTGCAAGAATAACATCATTATATGGATAGTCATAAATCATATCCT
>CAZIQW010000261.1:0-3880 GCA_964541585.1 uncultured Dehalococcoidales bacterium
AAAGGTCACCACCTAGGTGGACCGCTCGGCGGCGTATATGGGGCGTTATGTAGCCAAGAATGTCGTGGGTGCCGGACTGGCCGAGCGCTGTGAAATCCAGATTGCTTATGTCATCGGAGTTGCGCATCCCCTCTCGGTTTCCATAGAGACGTTTGAAACTCAGAAAGTGGATGAAAATTTAATCCTGGAGCTTGTCAACAAGCATTTTGATCTCAGACCGGAAGCCATTATTCGTCACCTGGGCCTGCGCCGGCCTATTTACCGGCAGACTGCGGCCTATGGTCATTTCGGTAGAACCGATGTCGACTTGCCCTGGGAAAGGACGGATAAAGCCGAAATCTTGAAGAAAGAGGCTTTCGGAGCCAGGACGGGGAATCAGTAAAGACGCTTTCGCCGTGATGACGTTATAATTTGAGGTTAGCTGGATGAAAACGGTTAATCCTGTAAAATTCGGTACCGATGGCTGGAGAGCGGTCATCGCCCGGGAATTTACCTTTGATAATGTGGGGATTTGCGCCCAGGCTGTTGCCGACCACCTGAAGCAGACGGGTCAGGCAGAAAAAGGTCTGGTGATAGGCTATGATACCCGCTTTGCCTCGGAAGACTTTGCCGCGGCAGCCGCGGAAGTGGTTGCCGCTAACGGGATTCAGGTCTTTCTCAGTACTAAAGCTGTTCCCACCCCTGAGGTCAGCTTCGGAACGGTGTTGCGGAAGGCGGCAGGGGCAGTGGTTATCACTGCCAGCCATAACCCGGCCCGGTATAACGGCTTCAAAATCAAATCTGCCGACGGCGCCAGCGCCCCTGAGGAAATGGTAGCTGCGGTAGAAATCAATATAGACCGGATTTTTAAATCCGGCAGTTACCGGCAGATGCCTTTCGCGGAAGCCCTGAAGCAGGGCAGGGTGGAATTATTCAATTTCGACCCTCCCTACTTAAAACAGATGGCCGGACTGGTCGACCTGGACCGGGTGAAGAACAGCGGCCTTAAGATTGCCGTAGATTCGATGTTCGGGGCCGGGGCCGGCTATTTTGAAGCTTTGCTGGATGGTGGAACGGTCAGGGTAACCGGGATTAACAGTGAACGTAATCCCTCTTTTCCCGGAATTAATCCCGAGCCGATTGCCGTCAATCTTGCCCGGCTCGCCGCTAAAGTTAGATCTGAAGGCCATAATGTCGGATTGGCTACGGATGGCGATGCGGACCGCATCGGCGTTATTGATGAAAACGGGCGGTTTGTAACGCAGCTCGAGGTTTATGCGCTGCTGGCGCTTTATCTTCTGGAAACACGGGGACTGAAGGGCGCCATTGTGAAGACCGTCACGGCTACCAGTATGCTCTACCGCCTGGGAGAGCTGTTCAACGTGCCGGTTATTGAGACTCCGGTCGGCTTTAAACATATCGCTCCCATCATGATGGAAAAGGATGCTCTGGTGGGGGGTGAGGAAAGCGGTGGCTACGGCTTCCGCGGGCATGTGCCTGAGCGGGATGCTATTCTGGCCGGACTCTATTTTCTGGATTTTATGGTCAGCACCGGCAAGACCCCGTCTCAGCTGCTGGAATACCTCTTTAGCAAAGTCGGGCCGCATTACTACAACCGGCGTGACTTCCATTTTCCTGAAGAGAGGCGCCAATCTATCATCGATGGAATTCAACAGCATCAGCCGGAGTCCGTAAAAGGGTTGAAAGTTACCGGGTTCGATACCCTGGATGGATTTCGCTTTTTCTTGCAGGATAATTCCTGGCTTTTGATACGTTTTTCCGGGACCGAGCCGTTGCTGCGTATTTATTCGGAAAGCAGCAGCCCTGAGCGAGTGGAAGAGATACTGGACTTCGGACAGGAGCTGACGGGAGTAGAATAAGGGATTTAGCGGTGTTAAATAGAGAAGCTGTCAATCTGGATAGTCCGGAGGTCTACCGGCAGTTCGACCGTGAAGATATGCTGGGCCACCTGCAAAATTTCCCTCAGCTTTGTCATCAGGCCTGGCAGCAGTCCATGAGTTTTGGGCTGCCCCGGCACTATTCTCAAATCAATAAGGTCGTCATCCTGGGCATGGGAGGCTCGGCCATCGGCGGCGACCTGCTCAGCACGCTGGTTTTTAATGAATCCGGAGTGCCCCTGCTGATTTGCCGCGATTATGATTTGCCGCGCTATGTTGATGAGGAGACTCTGGTGGTTGCCTCCAGCTATTCCGGTATGACAGAGGAAACCCTCTCCGCCTTTGAGCAAGCTTTTGATACCCCGGCAAAAATACTGGCCGTTACCTCCGGCGGAAGGCTGAAAGCCCTGAGCGAAATCGAGAATGTCCCTGTCTTCAGCATCGATTACAAATCACAGCCCCGGGCGGCCCTGCCCTTCAGCTTTTTCCCCCTCCTGGGTATCTTGCAAAACCTGGGCATTTTGCAGGATAAAGCTCTGGACATTTCGGAGACTATTTCTCATCTGAACGGGATGGTGGAGAAAATCAACCAGAATGTACCTGCCGGGCAGAACCCGGCTAAATCTTTGGCCAGTAAGCTGTACGGGCGGCTGCCGGTAATTTACGGAGCTGGCATTACCGCGGAAGTAGCCCGCCGCTGGAAAAGCCAGATTAATGAAAACAGTAAGACTCTGGCTTTCTTTGAAGTCTTTCCGGAGCTGAACCATAACTCTGTGGTCGGTTACGGCTTGCCGGAAGAATTAACCCGTCAGATGATGGTGGTGTTTCTTGACGCGGATGGGCTTCATGAGCAGGTACATCTTCGCTATGAGATTACCCGGAAATTGTTGGAACAGGCGGGCATATACTATCAGGTTTTAAAGGGGGAAGGCGCGCGGGACATGAGCCAGATGATGACGCTGGTGCTGTTTGGTGATTATGTAAGCTGTTATTTGGCCGTGCTGAATCAGGTTGACCCTACTCCGGTCAAGGCTATCGACTATATTAAAGAAAACCTGTCTCAAAGGTAGATAGAGTATATAGAAAATTTAAGTTTATTGCGGCCATTTTGATTCCTCTCCCGCAAGGGGAAGGGAATCAGTTCAGTGATATCACCTCCGAGGAAGAGGAACTAATATGATGCTCTCCCATCAAAGTGAGAATAAGAATATTGAAAAAATCCCCCGTTGATTACTGAATATACTTTTGACTGTTAAGGATTGTTTGAATCGTGAGTGCTCCCGTTATTCGTATTGTAGATGCTAACTTAAACCGCTTGGCTGAGGGTCTGCGCATCCTGGAAGAAATCGCCCGCCTGGTCCTGGATGATGTCAGCCTGACTCAGCAGCTCAAAACCCTGCGTCATGATTTAATCCGGGGCGATGTATCAATCAACCTGGAGCTCCTTCGGTCCCGCTGCTCCGCCGGCGATGTGGGAATCGACCTGGCAGTAAAAGGCGAAGGCAGGCAGAAAGAATTGCCCCTGATAGTGGTGGCCAACTCCCGTCGCGCCCAGGAATCTCTCCGGGTGCTGGAAGAAATGGCCAAATTACCGGAAATGACCTTCAAGCTGGACCCGGACAAATTCAAACAGGCCCGTTTTGAGCTGTATACCCTGGAACAGGTACTGGTATCCCGGCTGATGCGTCTGGATAAAACTAAGAATATATCCGGACTTTATGTCATTATTGACACCCGGGCTCTCCAGGGCCGCAGTCCTGTCGAAACTGCCCGGCAGGTGATTGAGGCCGGCGTGAAGGTTATCCAGCTGCGGGACAAGACCCTGGAGAAAAAACAGCTTCTATCTGTAGCCGCGGAGTTGCAGGCGCTCTGCAAGCAGAATAACGTTCTTTTTATCCTGAACGATTATCTGGATATAGCACTGGCGGTTGATGCGGACGGCTTGCATATCGGGCAGTATGACCTGCCTGTGGATGTGGCCCGCAAATTACTGCCGCTTGATA
>CAZIQW010000262.1:0-3878 GCA_964541585.1 uncultured Dehalococcoidales bacterium
GATAATGAGCGGTGACTGGAGTTCAGACGTGTGCTCTTCCGATCTCTTGTCCTTGCCCACTACTTTCAAAGCATTGATAATGCCGGCCAGAGTGACCGCTGCCGTCCCCTGCTGGTCGTCATGCCAGACCGGAATACGGCATTCCTTTCTCAGCGTATCCAGAATATAAAAACACTTGGGGTTGGCGATATCTTCCAGATTGATGCCCCCGAATGAAGGCTGAAGAATCTTTACCGTCCTGATTATTTCATCAGGGTCTTTGGTATCCAGACAGATTCCCACGGCATCGACACCGCCCAGGTATTTAAAGAGAAGCGCCTTGCCTTCCATCACCGGCATCGCGGCTTCAGGCCCAATATCGCCCAGGCCGAGAACGCGGGTACCATCAGAGATAACGGCCACTGTATTCCACTTACTGGTCAAATCATAAACATTATTGACATCATCCTGAATAGCTTTGCAGGGTGCAGCCACGCCGGGAGAATACCAGATGGCAAAATCATTAAAATTCCGCACAATGCACCGGGGGACCGTCTGCATTTTCCCGCGGTAATACGGATGCAGTATCATGGCATCTTCCGCCGGCTTTCTGGCGGACGCGATTAGTTCCTCTGTGTTCATTTTCCTGGCCATTTCTTATCTCCTTGTCTTTATTTAAACTGTTTATTTTGGAGATTTGTTAAGGCGGTTGATTCTATTTTAACCCTAATAGTTTGACAATATCACCGGGTTTTTCGGCAACAGGCACGCCTGCCGCAGCATAGGCTTCAATTTTGGATGCAGCAGTACCCGCTTTACCCATGATAATGGCTCCGGCATGCCCCATCCGTTTTCCGGGAGGCGCCATTCTTCCGGCAATATAGGCCACCACCGGCTTGGGATACCGGGTATCAATAATATGCCTGGCAGCCCTCTCTTCGGCATTCCCGCCTATTTCACCAATCAGTACCACCGACTCGGTTTCTTCATCTCTTCGGAACATTTCCAGCAATTTAACAAAGTCCAGGCCAATGATGGGGTCTCCGCCAATACCGATACAGGTACTCTGTCCGTCGCCGGATTGAGTAATCTGCCAGGCTATTTCGTAAGTAAGCGTACCGCTGCGGGAAGCAATACCAATCCTGCCCGGTTTAAAAATATGACCGGGTAGAATCCCCAGTTTCATCTTAAGTCCGGGACTGATGATGCCCGGACAGTTAGGCCCGATAACAGTGACTCCCTGTTTCTTTGCCTTCGCGATAAATTCAATCTCATCAACTTGAGGGATTCCTTCGGTAATGACTACCAGGGTTTTAATACCGGCATCTATGGCTTCCAGAATGCCGGATTTGGCAAAGTGAGCAGGAATGAATATCACGGATGTATTGGCCCCATGTTTATTCACGGCATCGGCAACCCGATTATATATCGGTATACCGTCTATCTCCTGCCCCCCCTTTCCGGGAGTGCATCCGGCAACGATATTGGTGCCGTACTCTTTCATGGCACTGGTGTGAAAATGCCCTTCTTTCCCGGTTATACCCTGGACTATAACTCTGGTGTCTTTATCGATAATGACACTCAAGTGTTTCCTCCTGAATCCTGATGACTGCCTTAGCGGCCCGTTCCATATCCGGGTAATAATCGATTCCATTCCGGCGCAGTATATTTTGCCCCTCTACTTCATTGGTTCCCATCATTCTAACCACCACCGGTTTTTTAATCGGGGCAGCCTTAAAACCCTCTACCACTCCGGTAGCCACAGCATCACACCTGGTAATACCGCCGAGAATATTGATAAAGACGGCTCTCACTTCCGGCTTGCTCATCACCAGCATTACACCATCTTTAATTACATCGATTTGAGCTCCCCCACCAATATCCAGAAAATTCGCCGGCCTGCCACCGAAAATCTGCACTGTATCCACGGTTGCCATTACCAGGCCCGCCCCGTTGCCGATAATACCGATGTCACCATCCAGGTCGACATAGGAATATTTCCGTTTTCTGGCTTCGGATTCCATCGGAGTGTCCTCTTCTCTTGTCAGACTTCTTTCTGTAAATTCAGGATGTCTGAAGAGAGCATTATCATCCAGGGTAATTCTGGCATCCGCCGCCATGAAGTTGCCGGAAACGGTTTTCACCAGTGGATTCAATTCAACCAGTTCGGCATCATACTCGATGACCACCCTGTACAGTGTCATTAAAACAGAGGCAAACTTTTCAGCGTCTTCTTTACTTAACTGAAACGGATTCATCATTCCGGCGGCGCCGTCTTCGGTAAAGCCTTTCAGGGGGTCGATATAGAAGCGGGATATTTGCTCGGGAGAGTTCTCAGCCACCTCTTCAATATCCACTCCTCCGCAGGTGGAAGCCAGCATTACAAAACACTTTTCCTGACGGTCGATGGTAACCGAGGCATAAAGCTGTTCTTTCAGGTCCAGCTTCTCTTCTACCAGGAGCGTATTCACCTGAATTTCTTTTATCTTGCTTCCGATAAGCCTGGCGGCAATTATTCTGGCTTCGTCTGCATTATCGGCGGGGAGAATACCTCCTGCTTTGCCTCGCCCGGATACGGTAACCTGAGATTTGAGGAATACGGGTTTACCAAGTTCAATAGCAATATCGGCTGCTTCATCGGGAGTTCTGGCGGTTTTTCCCTGTGGTATTAATATCCCATGCTTTTGCAGTATTGTCTTGGCTTCGTACTCATAGAGCTTCATTTCACCTTCCCTACTGCAAATTCGTGATTCGGAGTCAGCTTCTTAATGCTATTTTAATATACCTGGTGTCAGAGTCCAGTGATGTAAGTCACACTTGGATTATCATTATAAGTAAATCAAAAAACAGGTAAGTTTATACATTGACTCTGCGCCACCGGTTAAGTGGTTACTTTTCAGGGATGCCGGATAAAGACCAGGGACTGGTGTGGGTTATTTTTACATTTACCAGCCGGGATTGATAATCACCTTTATCATCGAAAAATACCAGCTTGTCTCCCCGGGTACGTCCGTACCATCTGCCTTTCTCCTTCCCTTCCACCAGTACCTCCACCACCTTATCCTGCAAACCGTCGTTAATTTCTCCGGCAATCTTCGCCTGCAGTTTTTCTACACTATCCAACCGCGCTTTTTTTGTCCCGGATGGAACATCATCCTCCAACTCCCTGCTGGCAAGAGTACCCGGACGGGTAGAATAAGCGGCCACGTGGACCATATCGAACCTGATTTCGGAGAGTAGATTGTATGTATTCTGGAACTGCTCGTCGGTCTCTCCCGGGAAGCCTACGATAATATCCGTGCTCAAAGAGATTTCCGGGACTTTAGCCCTCATTTCATTGATGAGCTCACGATAGTGCCTGACGGTATAGCCTCGCCGCATGGCTTTGAGTATCTCATCATCACCCGCCTGCACCGGTAAATTGATTTGCTCGCAGACTTTATCCAGATTAGCCACAGCGTCAATCAATCCGGATTTCATGTCCTTGGGATGGTTGGTTAAAAACCGTATTCGCAGAAGTCCCGCTATCGATTGTAACCGGTGAAGCAGTTGGGCAAGATCAGGCTCACCGGGTAAACCATGCCCGTAAGAATCCACATTTTGCCCCAGCAGGGTAACCTCCCTTACACCCCGGCGGACCAGTTTCTCGACTTCACCGGTTATTTCTTCTGGCGGCCGGCTTCTCTCGCGCCCTCTCCGGTAAGGCACTATGCAATATGAACAGAAATTATTGCAGCCCTGCATGATAGGAATATAGGAAGCTACTCCCGGTTTTAAAGGCAGCATGTGTTCCGGCTCGTATTCTCCCAGCCAGGCCGGAAACTCTCCGGGCGGGAAAAAATAATCGATAAAGGGGAATCCATTTTTCAGTTCCGCGGTATTATTGCCGATTATACAGC
>CAZIQW010000263.1:0-842 GCA_964541585.1 uncultured Dehalococcoidales bacterium
CAATACCGTGGAGGGATAGCTGGCCGTGCCGCCCGGAGCGTAAACCCCGACTCTTTCCAGCGGACGGATTAGCTGTCCCCACTCCTTTCCCCCGGCCATGAAATTATCCACTATGCCCATAAGTATATCTGCGCCATCCATGGGGTTTTGTTTTCCCTCTATGCCTTGCCAGATATTGATTTTCTGTTCCTGGTGAAATTGCCTTATCCGTTCCGCAGCTACTTTTAAAGCGGCTGTCAGCTCTTTATCCACCTGCTCGTAGGCGGCTTTAACCTGCTCTTTCCTCACTTCAAGCACTGCCGGTCTGGCTCCGTCAATTTTAAAGGTGTAATCCAGAAGCGCAGAATCTCCTCCGGTCCGTACGTCCCGCAGTATCTGAACTACTGCTTGCTCCGGCTCAATATCTCTCCCGAAGATATCTTTCAGCCGGGTTCTAATGTGCGGGGATATCTCACCGGATTCCGCCCCTGCGCGGCGGGATAGTTTGGCTTTCGCTGCTGCCAGACCTTCAATAATTTCCATTTGATTTCTCCTTAATCCAACGCTTTTCGTAAAACGTCAGCGAAAGACTTAATACCAGCAGCTTTTGACGAATTTAGAGACTCGCTATTGGCGATGAGACAGGCGGTGGATTCGAAGAGCGTCTCGATAATCTTCAGATTATGCCGTTTCAGGGTACCCCCGGTTTCGGTATTCTCAATCAAGATATCCGCATCATCCGGCAAAAAGGATTCCGTAGCGCCCCAGGTGGGCACAATACGATACATGCCCAGATGGTTGTCTCTCGCATATTTATCAGCGATACGAACATATTCAGAAGCGACTCTGATTTTCCAGCCCTT
>CAZIQW010000263.1:852-3876 GCA_964541585.1 uncultured Dehalococcoidales bacterium
AATTCTGACCCGGCCGTATTTTAAATCTACCAGTTCGGTTACCGGGCTGGAAGGGAATTGATATAGATGCTCTTTAACCCAGTCTTTACCGGTGACAGCCACATCAAAGTTGCCGTTGGCGACCTGTAAGGGCATATCCTGGGGTCGGATGACTTTAACCGTAAAGCCGGGTATTTCTATTTCCGGTCTGCGGTTACCGCTGCTTGAGGGGTAATCTTTAATCCGGATATTCGCTTTATCCAGGACATTTACCATGTGTTTCTGCTGGTGTCCGTCGGGTAAAGCCAGGCGAATGGTGTCTTTCGTGATATTCACAAAGGCGGCTTTATTCGTTTTGTTGTTTACGGACGTGTCAACTGGCAGTGGAATCTGGCGCATATCCTGTCCGTCATGCTGCTTCCGGGTCAGGCTGGATAAAGTATGTAAAATTTCACTCAGGTCCTTGGTTTCCCAGCTGGTTTTATTAGCGATAAGATAAGCCCGTGAATACATGACTCCGGCAATGGGTACGAGGTGGTCGGGAATTTGTTCCTGCTCTTCCTTGAATGACAACAAGACCAGGTCGGCGTTTTCTGGCGGGTAGATTTCAGCTGCGCCCCAGACCGGGAATATATTAAAGCGTTTAAACCTGCAGTTAAGCGCCAGCGATTCAGCAAGATTGGGATATTCACTGGCAATGCTGATTACATTATCACTGGACTGGACTGAACTCAAAGATGAGAACCCCGCCGTACGGCTGGCAGCCAGATACAGCGAAAGGCCGCCGTAGCCAAGGTCTTTAATTTTTACCAGTTTGCTGGCGGGATATTTTACCAGCAGTTCCTGTATCCAGTCGAGACCGCAAACTCCCAGGTCGTAGTTGCCCATGGCTACCTGTACCGGGATATCTTTTTCCTGGAATATCTTGGCGGACAGATTGGGATAGCGAGCGGAATCGAGATGGTACAGGCGAGCATTTTCTGAATAGTCGCTCAGCTCCCATCCGGCTCCGGCGGTAAGTTTGGCAGTATCTTTTAGAAGTCGGCCTTTTGGTAAGGCTATCCTTATTTGCACTTAATAACCTTATAACCTTTATCGCTGTTGAAGTTTTTCTACTATCTCTTCCGGGGAATTAAATTCATATTTTTCAGGGATAGATAAATTGTTTAAAACAAACCGTGGGGTCTGGCTGCGTACATCCAGCCTCCAAAAGATATCGGCAGGCCCCTTGCCTCCAAGGTGCAGTTTTACGATAAAGCCGGCTTTTCTCAGGATGCCGGCCGCGTCGAATCCCAACCGGACGGCGTCCGGGTCCATTTTTACCAGTACCCTGGGCATGGAACTGCGGGGTAATGCCGACGGCTCTATCAGTTTCATTAACAGGTCGGGATAAAGGGCAAAGCCTGATGCCGGGGTATCCTGTCCGCTCATAGCGGGAATAAGGGCATCATAACGCCCGCCGCCTCCTATCTTCTCATCGTTGATAAAAAACTGGGAAATCACGCCGGTGTAATATTCAAATCCCCTCACGGAGGCTATGTCAATCTGATACCTGTATCCCAGTGACTGTAAGGTATCTGCGATAAAGACAAAATCGTCGATCTGCGGTTCCAGCCCGGATAGGTCCAGGGCCAGCGAAGATGCCAGATTTTTTATAAAACCGGGGGATTTGCCCTGTAATTCCAGTAATGGAGCCAGTTCCGGTTTTTCAGATTTTATCTGGGAAAGAGCGGCAGCATCTCCATCCAGGAGCCGTCCGAATATCCGGTGCTGTTCCTCTGTATTCAAATTCAATTTCTGTAATATTCCGCGAGTCAAACCGGCATGTGACAACCGCAGTTCGATTCCTTCCAGGCCCAGTCTTTTTAATACCTCTAATGCCAGAGTGATTAATTCAACATCAGCCATCGGGGAACCCATCCCTATAAGCTCGGCCCCGAACTGCCATTTCTCCCGGTTGCTTTTGCCGGTCTCTTCAAAGATAAACGTGTTTACAATATAGAAAAGCTTGGCCAGTTCCCGGTCAGACATACTTTCCGTATAAACCCTGGCAACCGGTATTGTAGCATCGGGCCGCAGTACTACTCTTTCGCCGCTCCATCCGTCCCAATCAAGAAAGGAGTAGACTTTTCCCAGCATGCCGGGCGTCAGGGTACCCGCTGAAGTAAAGAGGTGAAGGTACTCAAGAGTCGGGGTTCTGACCTCTTCATAGCCCCATTTATAACAGGAATCACGGAAAATATCATTGATAAAGCGAAACTTCTCCATATCTGCCGGGAAAAGATCGCGCATGCCTTTACATCTTTCGACTTTCATTTTTTACCCTCAATAACCAAGGTCAATTTTACACTATAAGTAAGAAGGATAGCAATTACGATTGCGAGTTTTCTATATTATTTTGCTTCTCTGTTTCACAATTTCATACATCATTACCCCGGCAGCCACGGACGCATTGAGTGAGGAGATTTTTCCTCTCATTGGAATAAAGGCCAAAAAGTCACAATTCTTTTTAACCAGTTGGGATAATCCTTTCCCCTCACTGCCGATAACTATGGCGGATGGCGGTTTATAATCAATTGCAGTATAATCAGTATCACCCGACTGGTCTACGCCGGTCACCCAGATGTTGCGGCGCTTCAGTGTATCGATAGCCTGGGAGATATTGGTGACGCGGGCTACCGGCATGTATTCTAAAGCTCCGGCTGAGGCTTTTTCCACTACGGAAGTCAACCCTACGGCTCTTCTTTCCCGGACAATTACCCCGTGGGCCCCGGCGGCTTCGGCTGTTCTCAGGATAGCTCCCAGATTATGGGGATCTTCGATACCATCCAGGATGACGAAAAGTGCCGGTTCATTCTTCTGGCCGGGTAAAGAGAGTAATTCATCCAGTTCCGTGTATTTTCCGGGAGAGGAAAGGGCGATTACTCCCTGATTTGCTCCGGTCTTGCTCAGGCGGTCAATAGCTTGCCGGTCGACGTATTCAACCGGAATGCCTAGATCGGAAGAGCGTCGTGTAGGGAAAGAGTGTAGGTTAGGGTGGTGGGG
>CAZIQW010000264.1:0-3872 GCA_964541585.1 uncultured Dehalococcoidales bacterium
AGGCTCCGATCCTCATTTTAACGACGGATTGACCTGTCTCGGTCTGACCGTGGCCGGATTCAGAATGATGGGAGACAAAGTGCGGGAAATGGCGGAAACCTGCGATGGAAGACAAATCGATCTCATTGCTTCCGGGTATAATATTTCAGTCCTGCCTTATGCCTGGTTATCGCTGCTCAGCGGCATCGCCAATTTCCCGATTACCGTAGAGGAACCGGGACCAATTCCCGAAGAATTTCAGCAGGATATTGTCCTGGCGGAAACAAAAGAGTTGATAGAGGAAGTTAAAGAATGCCATCGCATCTACTGGATATGATTCTGGTAGGCTGTATCAGGAAACAATTTAGAACTAAGATAACATCACCACAAAGAAAAGGTAAAATATTGACACAATACACGATATCGTGTATACTGGATTTAAGATGACCATAAAGGTGCTGGAAACAAAGACGGTATCCCGCATCGCGGCCGGAGAGGTAGTGGAACGGCCTGCCTCAGTAGTGAAGGAGCTGGTAGAAAACGCACTGGATGCCGGGGCCACTCAAATTACAGTTGAGGTTAAAGGAGGCGGAATCAGCCTCATCCGGATTACCGATAACGGAACGGGGATTCCAGATAGTGAGACCGAACTGGCTTTTGAACGCCATGCCACCAGTAAAATCAGCAGCCTGCAGGACCTGCAGAATCTTTCCAGCCTGGGTTTTCGGGGAGAAGCTCTCCCCAGCATCGCTGCTGTAGCCCAGGTGCAGATGATTACCTGCGCTCGGGGGGAAGATGTCGGAACCTACCTGAGTCTGGACGATGGGAAGGTAGTCCGGCACGATTCTCAGGCTCGTTCCTCCGGCACTACCATTACCGTAAACAATCTGTTTCGAAAGATACCGGCCCGGCTTAAATTTCTCAAATCGGAATCTGCCGAGGGAGGGAGAGTCGCCGATATTGTCAGCCAGTATGCTCTGGCCTATCCGGAAGTACGCTTTACCCTGAACGTTGATGGAAAAACCCCGCTAAGGTCGCCGGGGAGCGGGAAATTGATGGACAGTGTTATTGCAGTATACGGACTTGAAATAGCACAGAACATGCTGGAAGTAAGAAACCAGAATACTGATTGGAACAGCGCAGACGATTTGATTCAGGTAACCGGACTGGTGGGTTTGCCCAAAATAGCCCGGTCCAACCGTGACCGTATCAGCTTTTTTGTAAATCGACGCTGGGTTAACAACCGTATGCTCAGCTTTGCCGTGGAAGAGGCTTATCACGGGCTATTGATGCAGGGGAAACATCCTGTTTGCGTTATAAACATCCAGATACCTCCAAACCAGGTTGACGTTAACGTTCATCCGGCAAAGACCGAAATCAAATTTCAGGACGAGAGGGCTGTTTTTGGGGCAGTGCAAAAAGCAGTCCGACAGACACTGGTACAGTCGTCACCTGTTCCCCGGGTAGATGAAATCAAATCCAGATTCGGGACACCGGCTGCGCCTTTTGCGGCAATTCATCCTCCCGTAATCCCCCAAAAAGCGGGACCGGCCTCAACGGCAAATATAAACGAGCAGGCAGTCACGCCCCTGATTTCGCTGCCTTTGTTGCGGGTACTGGGACAACTGGCACGCAACTATATTGTCGCCGAGGGGCCTGACGGATTGTACCTGATTGACCAGCATGCAGCTCATGAACGCATTCAATTCGAAAAGATAAAGGAACAGTGGGAATCCAGGAAAATCGAAGTCCAGACACTGCTGGAGCCGGCAACATTTGAGGTTGAACCCGGGCGGGCATCTTTGATGAGTTCACATTTAGGGGAATTAGCCGAGCTGGGATTTGGAATCGAGATTTTTGGAGATAGGACTTACCTGGTGCGTTCAATACCCGCCCTGCTCAGGGATAAGAACTGGGGAGAGACAATAAGAGAGTTGCTTGACAATTCAGCCGGCAACTGGACGGATAACCTTATCGTGACGCTGGCCTGTCATGGAGCTATCCGCGCCGGACAGGTACTGAATGACAGTGAAATGAGGGAGCTGATAAAGCAGCTGGAACAGACTGCTCTTCCCCACAGTTGTCCGCACGGAAGGCCCACCATGATACATATGACCCTGCAGCAACTGGAAAAAGAGTTCGGACGGACCCAGTAGGAAAGACTCGGGTAGAATATACAAACTTCAGAAAAACAAATTGACAAAGAGAATCTAGCTACTGCCGCGTTTTACCAGGGGGATTTGTGCCGCACACAGGGGACATTCCTCCGGACGGTAAGTAATAGTAGCCGAACGCAGGCAGCTGAACAAAGGAACTCCAAAATCCAGGGGCTTGTCTGAACGGTCCACCAGTACGCCGATACCGACCAGTTTGCCCTGTAATTTGGCTACGGCTTCAATCATCTGATGCACCGAACTGCCGGTAGTGAGAATATCATCTACCAGCAAGACCCTTTCACCAGGATCAATATTAAATCCACGGCGAAAAGCCCTTTCTGGAACACCATCCAGTTTCTCGGCAAAAATCCCACGGACTCCCAGCTGGCGGGCGACCTCAAAGGCCAGAATAACACCGCCAGTCGTAGGACCGGCCACCACCTGGATATTACAATCACGGAAATGCCCGGCAATCTGACGGCAGAGTTCCTGGGTATACTCCGGGTACTGAAGTACCTGAAACTTTTCCCAGTAGACCGGCGAATGAAGGCCGGAGGTAAGCAAAAAATGACCTTTTAGAACGGCTCCGGATTTTTCAAAAAGCTGCTCGGCTGTTAAAGTCAACCTGTTTCTCCAAATATCATATACTTGAGCCGGCTACGGCTCTACCAGGTATTCCGAAATCGGATAACCGCGAACCGCTCCCATCTCGTTTAACGGCCAGATGCGGAGCCAGACCTCACCGACAATATTATCCCGACTGACGGTCCAGCCGTAATGGGAATCGGTACTGTCATTCCGGTTATCACCCAAGACAAAATAATTGTTCTCAGGGATTTCAAAGAGCGGCATGGAATACCGGGGAGAATCTTTGATATAGGGCTCATCCAGCGGGACGTCATTTAAGTAAACTGTGCCGTCTTTAATTTCAACTGTATCTCCGGGAATACCGATGACACGCTTTACCCACTGCTTATCGGGTGCCGGCGGCGGATGAATTATGATAATATCACCCCGCTCAGGTTCAGTGAAACAATAGGCGGCTTTGCCCACGATAAGCCGCTGGCCGTTTTCCAGTCCCGGAAGCATGCTTCTACCGTCTACGATACTACTCTGAATGGTAGTTTGTAGAATCAAAAAGATAAATACTGCCAGGCCCAGCGTAATTAATAGCTCACGGACAAATAATTTCATGCGTTACCTGTTCTTAAAATCTCGATTCTATTATACTCCATCTTAACCTATCATCCAACCCATAATCGAATATGTACCCGAGACCGAATACCAGGAGACAAACTATTCGGGCTTTGCCCGGTTGTCATGGGATGTCACAGGATTAATGAAGCCCGGTGGCTATCATCTGGGGTTCCAGAGGATAACTGTCTACCGTCCCCCATTTTTCCGGCGGCCAGGAATATATCCAGGCACGTCCCATTATATTATCCCTGGATACAGTGCAACCCGGTGAGGAATCATCAATAATTGTCCGATTATCTTCCAGGAGGTAATAGTGGTTCAGGGGCACTTGATAGCTTGATAAAGAATACTCAGGACTTGTTTTGGCGTAGGGTTCGGTGAGCGTTATGCCGTTGACGTAAACAGCCCGGTCTTTAATCTCAATAATATCACCCGGAAGACCGATAACACGTTTCAGCCGGTCCGAACCACCGTCCGGTGACCTGTAATACACAATTTCACCGCGGCAAGGTTCGGAGAATTGATAGGCCATTTTATTAA
>CAZIQW010000265.1:0-3872 GCA_964541585.1 uncultured Dehalococcoidales bacterium
CGATCTTGTCGGTTCGATCCCGACCTTCGGCAGAACGTATTTGATGCCGAGTTGTGTAGTGGTAGCACGGAGGCCTTTGAAGCCTTTTGCCGAGGTTCGAATCCTCGCTCGGCAGCCAGTGTTATGCAGCCAGATTAAAGGCTTATGTCAATTATGACACAGGCCTTTTTTGTTACCATATGAGTGATAACAGTGACTTTGACTGCCATTATTAGCAAATGATACCATGATAAGTGACAATCACCATTGATAAATTAAAAGGAGAAAAACATTGCTAGAGATAACAGATGTAGCCAGAGATAAAATAAGAGAGGTACTCAGCGAAAATTCGGGCAAATATTTACGCATCGCGATCGAAGCTGGTTGAGGTGGCCCCCGTTTGGGGTTGGCTCTGGATGAGCTAAAAGAGAATGAGGAAACAACTCATATAAACGGTATCGACGTTTTACTTTCTGATGCAGCTAAACTCCGCTCAGATGGATGCAAGATTGATTACATACAATCAACGGATGGAGAGGGTTTCATAATCGACAAACCCGGGCAAAAGGGCTGCGACGGGTGTAGCTGTTAATATTCGAAGAACAGCGTGATGAATTAGCTGGATATTATCGCGTTATCATGTGGTAAGCTGTATCGCAAGCACACCGCAAAGGAACCCAAGGAACCCGATGAAAGAAACAAAAACCGTCCGCGGCATCCCGAAAAGACCCCTATTATTTTACGGCTATATTATTGTGGCTATCGCCACAATCATCATGATGCTGGGGTCCGGTACTCGCGCCAGCTTCGGGGTTTTCTTCATGCCAATGGCAACGGAATTCGGCTGGACGCGGGCGCTGACTTCAGGGGCAATTACGCTGTCCATGATAACCCAGGGTATCTGGGGTATCTTTATGGGCAGGCTTAACGACAAGTTCGGCCCGAGATTGCTGATTACCCTTTGCTGCTTCCTTTCCGGCATGGGAATCCTGTTGATGTCGAACATCAACTCTGTCTGGCAGATATACGTTTTCTACGGTATCATCGTTGGTCTCGGTATGGGGGGAGTCTTCGTCGTCCTGCTTTCAACCGTCAGCCGGTGGTTTATAAAAAGGCGGGGAGCCATGACGGGAATCGTACTCAGCGGCGTCGGTCTGGGCTCCTTGATTACATCACCGGCAGCCAACTGGCTTATCCTGGTTTTCGACTGGCGTTCCGCCTATGCTATCGTAGGCGGAGTGGTTATCATAATCGGTATCATCCTGGCCCAGTTCCTCCGGCGTGACCCATCGAAAAAAGGCCTTCAGCCGCATGGATACCGGGAAACTGCCAGCCAGACCCCACCCACCAACAACACCGGAGCATCTCTGCCGGAAGCGCTTCACACCTGGCAGTTCTGGATTACAGTACCCATATTTATCAGTCTTGGCTATTGCCTGTTTGCGATAACCGTACATATCGTTCCGTTCGTTACGGATACAGGAATTTCGACTACCGCAGCCGCCAACGTCCTGGCCCTTTGCGGAGGCGCACAGGTTATCGGCGGTCTGGTCCTGGGCAAATTCATTGATAACTTCGGCAGCAGGCGTATTCTGGCCTTCAGCTTCCTTCTGATGGCAATCTCCATCGCAGCGCTGGTACCGTACACCGATTTCTGGATTATCTGCACAGCAGCATTTTTCTTCGGCGCCGGTATCGGGGGCGGCGTAGTCACCGAGTCCACTATTATCGCCGAGATGTTCGGTATGAAATCTCACGGTCTCATTCTTGGAGTCATCAGTTTTGCTTTCACTATCGGAGGAGCTATCGGACCGCTTATCACCGGCTATATATTTGACGTCTCCGGCAACTATCAGACGGCCTTCCTGGTATTTACCATTCTCAGTATAGCCGGCCTGGCACTTACAGCAACACTTCGACCGGTTAAAAATCCTCGTTTGTCGACTTAATCCACCTCCTGTTCAAAATAGATTAAGCCCATGCTATTCCAGGAGAGCCCGGTCATTTACCTTCGGTATGTTTCAGGGTTGAGAATTTGTGCTCCGGCAAAGGCTTTAATACAAGGGTCAGGATAAGGCCAATCGCTGCAAGGATAGCGGAGATAATAAAAGCCCACTGGTAACTGCCGCTGGTATCAAATATATAACCCGCCATCAGAGGACCGACAGCGCCCCCGACCGTAAAGGCGCTGTTGGCAGTCCCGAATATGGACCCATGAGCCCTCAAACCGAAGTAGGTCGCTATCAGCGGAGATTGTACAGCGGCACAGCCGGAATAAGCCAGCCCGAAAGCTACGGCAAAAAAATACAACGCCCAGTTTGCTTTTACCAGTATCAGCAAAATAAAGGAAACCACCATAATAGTAAAGCAAATACTGTAAACAGCGCGGCCCCCGATTATGTCGCCGATTCTTCCAAACATGATTTTCCCGACAATACTGACTCCCCCGATTGCGGAAAGCAGGCCGGCAGCGGTGGCTGGTGTCAAGTTAATGTCCGTGGCAAAGGGTACGATATGTACAAGTACTACATAAAGACAAATCCCGAAACAGAAGAACAAGCTGAACAATATCCAGAACTGATGTGTACGGATAGCAGCACTGAGAATCAGCCCCTTCCGGGCATTTACTACTGCGGGGATTTCTTTATGAAATCTTTGCAGGATACCGGGTTCGCGCTTAAGGAACTGGGCGGCAATAACAATTATTATCAGAACGGCACCGCCCAGGATAAGATATGAAAAGCGCCAGTCGAAGTAAGAAATTAACCAGTTGGCTGCCAGCGGTGCAATAAGCGTACCGATTCCGATACCAGCTACCACAATCCCCGTCATGACGCTTCTCCCGGTGGTGAACCACCGGGCCACGGTGGAGGTCAACGGAACGTAAAAACCACCTAATCCAGCCCCCACCAGCACTCCGTAAAATAAATATAATTGCCACAGGGAATTAACCTGGGACATCAGCAAATAGCCTGCTCCCAGCAGCAAGCCGCAAAGGGTAACCACTACACGCGGGCCGCGTCTGTCATTAAGCGTCCCCATCACGATGGAAGACAACCCCTGGATTATCCAGGAAAGTGAGACGGCCCCCGAAGTAACTGCCCTGGACCATCCGAACTCGGCCAGCAGCGGTTTGAAAAAAACACCGAAAGCATAATGTACACCCAGTGCCCCGACGAGTATCAGAGTAGAGGTGATGACGATAATATGACCGTAATGGAATCCAGCATTCGACTGATATGGTTTGATTGGCAAATCCGGTTTCCTTTCAAAGCACCAGGGAACTATTTTAACGGTTATTCACTGACATTAACGGCTCTAAACTATAAGAATAATAATTCAACCGGCGCCTTATCTCAACTGCAGAAGCCACCCCCGGCCATAATTGATAAAGCAGAAAAGAAACCGGCGCATTGAACCCCAATCAGCATCCGGCTTACCTGCGGCTCTATCAGGTATTACAGAAAATACCCCGTTCATATCCGCATGGAGCCGCCTCCACCCGGTAATTTATCACAACCTTCAGTAAGCTTGCCTGCCATTTTCCGGTACGCCAAAATGTTGATTATATTTTAAGTAAATCGTATAATTTATATAGTTGATTCCGGCAGAGTAAGTGGTGGAGGGGAACATGGAAGATACCAACAGGCCTGAAGGCTGCGTAAGAGTAGTATGGGAGATTTTGCCAGGAGACAGCGAACACGTCTTCCGGGAATTCGACGAGTTAGACCTTGATCCCGGTCTCTTTTCCCCCGATTTTATAATCAGCAACCAGAATTTTCCTGTCATAAAGCATTTTTTATTAGACCCGGTTGCCGATTGTCTCGACCGTCTCTGGACGCAGACAGCCATCAAAATCAATTACCAGTCCAGCCAAAGTCTCGATGAATACG
>CAZIQW010000266.1:0-3850 GCA_964541585.1 uncultured Dehalococcoidales bacterium
GTAAAGCAGGGGCTTTCGAGGTGGTGTATTCCGGCCAAATCCGATATCGAATAAAGGATTTGAAACTTTCAGTAGATTCTTCAGAAAGGAGAGATAATGGAAAAGAACTGGCGTGAACTTATCAGTCAACCGGAATATGGAATCCGGGAAGAAACAGATATATTTGTGCCGCTGAGGGATGGGGTCAAGCTGGCCGTCAATGTTTACCGGCCGGATGCGGAGGGCAGATTCCCGGCATTGCTGGCTATGTCGGCTTACGGCAAGGAAGAGCAGGTTTACCTGCTGGGACCTCAGCCGCTGAGCAAGAGCCCGGTCTGGGACGGCAATATCGAGGCGGGAGATACTTCGGAGATAGTACCCAGAGGTTATATCCACGTGGTTGCCGATGTCCGGGGTACCGGTCATTCCGAAGGTGAATACCTGGGAGGCTACACGACCCAGGAGGGAAAGGATGGGGCTGACCTTGTCGAATGGATTGCCCGGCAGCCCTGGTGTGACGGCAATGTGGGTATGGTAGGCTATTCTTACTATTCCAAGATCCAGCTTAAGGTAGCCATTGAACAGCCCCCTCACTTAAGATGTCTTTTTACTTCTCATGTAAGTGCGGACCATTACCGGGAATCCGGTTACAGCGGGGGCATCCTCAGCCTGTTCCCCTATGGAATGTGGGACGGCCGCCACGGGACCAGCGGCATCGCGCGGAAAAATGCCGTTTCCGAAGTGGAAAAAACCTTGCCGAAAGAGGAATTTGAAACGAGAAGACAGGAATTGTTGAATCATCCGGATATCCAGCATTATCCTAATCTTTACCACCTGCTGCACTATCCTTATAAGAATCCCCGCTTTTTCGATATGCTGATGAACCCTTATGACGGACCTTTCTGGTGGGAAAGGTCGGCTTATCACCATTATGACAAGATTCAGGTCCCCATCTATGTGGTAGGGAAGAGCGCTCATGAAGGGAGCGGCTACTGGGATGTCTATAACGGTATTAATCAGGTCCCAAAGAAACTGCTGGTGAAACCGGGCGGTCCGGAAGAGAGACCCTGGAGAGAGGATATCGAGTTAATGATAAGGTGGTATGACCACTGGCTGAAGGGGAAGGACACGGGGATAATGGAGGAGCCGCCGATAAGGTTGTATGTTATGGGAAGCAACAAATACCGATACCTGAAAGAATGGCCTTTGCCGGAGACGGACTATACTCCGTGTTACCTGCGGCGCTGGGAGGGGCTGTCCTTCGCGCCGGAGCTTTACCAGCCGGAGCCTGACTGTTTCCTGCAGCAGCCTTTGCACCTCTCTACCAAGAGGGATTCGGTGAAATATGTCAGTCCTCCCCTGCCTTCCGATCTGGAAGTGATGGGCTATACCGCCCTGAACCTGTTTGCTTCCATAGACCAGGAGGATGCACACTGGATAGCGAAGCTGTACGATGTGGCGCCGGGAGGGTCGCAGACACGGCTGGGGAAAGGGTTTTTAAAGGCTTCTCACCGGGCAATTGACCCGGCGAAATCCAAACCGTATGCTCCATATCATCCTCATACCCGGGAAAGCGTGGAAACCATTCAGCCGGGGGAAATCTATGAATACAATATCGGGTTTGGGGTGATAAACAATGTCTTTAAAGCCGGCCACCGGCTAAAGCTGGAGATAGAGAGCCTGGAATCGCCGCGAGACCCGGAAATGCAGATACACTATCATCCGCATTTAAACAGCAGCAAGACCACTGTGTATAAGGTCTACCGTAACCGGGACTACCGGTCTCACTTGATTTTACCGGTAACCGGGGGAAAAGAGGATGTCCTGGAGACCCTGAGCGATGAGAACTTTCAGGGAGGCGTGTAGGGCGATTTCATTAAAAATCAGACCTGGTGAAGCAACCTCCGGAGGCTGAAATACCAGGTTCGGGGATTGCTTCGCTACGCTCGCAACGACCTTCCCCGGTTTGCTTCGTCACTGCATTCAGGATCGCAACGACGGCAAAACTGATATTGAGTTTTTAGCTGGCAAGCAAAACAAGTGAAAGACCAGGGAATTTTGAAAGCCCTCTAACGGGGTATTACAGCAATTACTTCAATATCTACCAGCATATTCGGTTCGCTGAGAGAGAGTATTTGTACCAGAGTACTGGCGGGCGGTTCTTCCAGCAAACGCGGAGCAAACTTTTGCCAGTATTCTCTCTCCATCTGTCTAAAGGTGCTGTAGTCTTCTATCCGCTTTAGATAGATGGTCGTCTTGACGATGTTGTCCATAGAAGTGCCGGCTTCGGTCAAAGAGGCTTTGATTTTATCCAGGGCTACTTTCACCTGGTCGTTGAGGTTATCCGAATTGACCTTGCCGGTTTCCGGTGTGCGTCCGCTCATCCCGGATAAGAAGACCAGGTCGCCTGCTACTACCGAACGGGCAAACGGCATTTTCTTGCCGGCGTACATCAGCGGGTAGGTTTTCTTTTTCATCGCATCGGTCTCCTTCTTCCGATTGTATCAGAAAACTCTCAACATCCAGCGGATGATTTAAGATACTGCACAGCTATTTCTACGACAGGAATTTTAGATTTATAGATTTGAAGTTGACCTGATACCCGTACTTTATTTATACCTTAAAAGCAGGATATTTTGCAGTTCTGATAAACCGCCTGTTGAATTATTCCGGCTTAATATCCCCAGGCAGTCCGGCTGATAAGTTTTAGACTGGCCCTTTCACCGGATTCCGCAGGGAGCCGATTCCTTCAATTTTCACTTCAACGGTGTCCCCGGGCCGCATAGGGGCAATGCCGGCCGGAGTACCGGTGGCTATTATATCGCCGGGAAGCAGAGTCATTATCCCTGAAATAAAGCTAATCAGACTGGATATGCCGAAAACAAGCTCGCTGGTACGGGCTGACTGGCGCAGCTCTCCATTAAGATAAGTTTCCAGGACTAAATCATCCGGTTCGACTTCGGTTTCAATCCAGGGTCCGATGGGAGCGAAGGTGTCAAAGCCCTTGGCGCGGGTCCACTGCCCGTCTTCTTTTTGTATCTGACGTTCGGTTACATCGTTGGTGCAGGTGCAGCCCAGAATATACTCCCGGGCTTTTTCTTCGGTTACATGCCTGGCGGTCTTCCCGATAACGATACCCAGTTCACCTTCGTAATCCACTCTTTTCCAGTTATGGGGCAGGATAATCGGAGACTCCGGCCCGATTACCGCGGTCGATGGTTTGAGAAAAATAAGGGGACTGGGGGGAGGGGCCTGATCGAACTCCCGGGCATGCGGCCGATAGTTCAGACCGAGGCAGACCAGTTTGGAAGGGAGACAGGGCGCCAGCAGTCGGGTTTCAGACAGAGGGTATGTCCTTCCATCGAATTTGAGTTCAGTGCCGGTTTCCCATCCGGAAAAGGGGTCGCTGCCCAGGCTATGAATAACATCATTTCGAATTACACCGTATCCGGTTTGCCCCCGGGCCGAAAAACGAGCAATACGCATCTTGCCCCCTCAGGTTAATGGAAATCCATACAGGCTATTTAACCATTATCTCTTAAAGGGAACCCTCAGTCAAAGTCATTACCAGACAGGAAAATGTTTGGCCCAGGGCAAATATTTACAGAAACGAAGCCGGGAATTTGAGGCTAAATCAGTGGGCCGGCGAGGCTGGGAAACGAATCCGAAACGAATCAGAGGGGGTGGTTGGGGAGAGGGGGGAGAATACTACCAATAATTCAATGGGAGAGAAGGGGAAGTTATAAACTCTAAATTCTAATTTCTAAACTCTAAACAATAACCGAAATACGAAACAAGATACAAGATACAAGATACAAAAAATAAGAAATTCAAAACAGGTTCCAACAGACAACATTCAAATAACCGGATT
>CAZIQW010000267.1:0-3679 GCA_964541585.1 uncultured Dehalococcoidales bacterium
AGAAAATATTCGGGGCTGTGATTTCAAAAACAGGGAGGGACGAAACTGCCCCTCCGATAGACCCAACCACCAGCATTACCACCGCTACCACTACTGAAACTAAAATAAACTTCTTTCTCCGTGCCATTCGATTTTGCTTCCTCCCCAAAATTGTGAATGCAAGTTCAACAACTGATAACCTGTGCTTCACCTTCTCTTAATATCGATAATAGCAAAACATTATTAAAATATTATTAAGATAGCGGTACCGATTACCGGTTTTTTACCGGGCAGTACCAAAATAGGAGTATAAAGTACTTGACAGGGGGGTTAGAAATCCTTTAAGGTGTTAACTTAGCATTAAATATTCTTACTTATGAGCAGATATCCTTGAAGACTTTAATACGAGAAAACAATATTGTTAAAGTATCCCGGAAATTAAGGAAACCAGTAGTTGGATGGCCGGCACTGGAGAAAGACAGTTTCCTTGCGTCGGGGAACAAAGAATCGGCCTGGAAAAAGTACTGCGGTTTTCTGGAACTTTCAATTGACGAATTCACGTCCATACAGAGGCTCCTGTTGATGGAGCAAATGGAGCTGGTTGCGGCTTCCAAACTGGGTGCTCTGATACTCGGAGGCAGAAAACCCGGCAGCATGGAAGATTTTCGTAGCAGTACCCCGCTGACAGTCTACAGGGATTATCAGCCGTATCTGGGAGAGAAGGATGAAAAAGTCCTGGCCGGTAAACCGGTGGCCTGGGTACACAGTTCCGGCAGGACAGGTCCCGTAAAATGGGTGCCGTTTTTCATCGCTACATTGAACGGCCTGGCTGATGATGCAATCACCGCATTTATATTGTCATCAGCCAGCAGGGAAGGAGAAGTCCTTCTCCAGCGTGGTTCCAGGATATTATTGAATCTTCCGGTTAGGCGTCTTACTGATATTATCGGGCGGGCGCTGCACCAGCGTATCGCGTATCAGGCAATCCCATCTCTGGAGCAAGGGGAACAGATGTCTATTAAAGAAAGAATGGAGAAAGGTCTCCGTATGGCGCTGGGTACCGGCCTGGACTATGCCGGGTCAGTCCCTGCGATACTGGCCAGGGCAGGAGACAACCCCGGAAGAAACCGTTTCTTCCCGGGCTGGCGTCCCATGGCATTTTACCGCTGTCTGGCGGCTGCGATAAAGAGCAAGCTGATGAAGCGTCCCATTTTACTTAAAGATATCTGGAAGGCCAAAGGTCTGATAAGTACCGGGGATAGCGTTGCGCCATACCGCGATTTGATATATCAGCGCTGGGGCATACAGCCGCTTGACATGTATACCAGTACCGAGACCTGCTCTATTGCCGTACAGGGATGGAATAAAAGAGGAATGACCTTGATTCCTTCCCGGCATTTCTATGAGTTCATACCCGAGAAAGAACTGGTAAAAAGCCGGGATAATCCGAATTACCAGCCTTCCACATTACTGCTGAACGAACTCGAGGCGGGTAAGGTCTATGAACTTGTGGTTACCAATTTCCACGGCGGTCCTTTCCTCAGGTATCGAATCGGCGATTTGATAAAGGTTGTTTCTCTGGCTGATGAAGAGACGGGAGTTAACCTTCCTCAGATTACATTTTTCAACCGGACTAACGGTGTTGCCGGCAGTGCTGCAGTTTAATATCACCCCAGGCTACTAATTCTTCATCCTTGATAATGACAAGGCCCCTGATACCCGGTATCTTTTGAGCTTGCTCAATACCTTTGATAACATCGGCATTATCCTGGATTAAATTCCCTATACCGGTAGCTATCGCATCCGAAACAATGGCATTGTCGGCTAACACCACTACGGCGTCCGCCTTGCCGAAACTCAAAGAATGCCCTACCGTGCCGGAGGAAGTGCTTATGCCTGCAGGAGTATTGCTGGCCGCTATCTCAAGACCGAGCTTACCGCTGAGAGGCGAATTCCCAGCATAAATACCGATGAGCCTGTCTTTCAGGCTCCTGAGGTAGATATCTCCTCCATTTTCAACAATTATTTCAGGGGAGAATTCGGCCAGTTCCTCTCCCACAAAATGAGCAATAGCCCCGGCTACAGCCGCCATCGGTCCTACCGAGGCTTTTTCCCCTGCTTCCGCCATTGCTTTTATAATAAGCGGTGCGTTATTTTCCACCGTTAAAGGTTCCAGTGCGGTAACGAAGAGGGGATGGGTGGAGATATATTTCCGGAGAATCGAGCGGTATTTTAAAATAGATTTACGGGCTTTGCTTTCCAGGTTAGATGCCGCACTGATGAAGCAGTCACTTTCTTCGACGATTACGTTGAAGGTGACCAGATCCTGGTTTCTGACCCAGCTCCGGTAGGTCCGCGGTTGATATTCCATAACTCAGATTCAATGCCTGAATATTAAAAGTGCAGCTCCATCGCTCTGGGGGGACAGGCTTTAATGCAGAGACCGCAAGCTACGCATTTGGCGTTATTAAACCGGACTACCATGGTAACCGGCTCTACTGAAAAGGCTCCGGCAGGGCATACGGTAACACAGGCACCGCAGGAGGTACATCTGTCCTCGTTACGGGTGACATCCTGACTGAGCGACTGAATTTTGACCCCTCTGTCAATGAGGTATTGGATACCCTGGTCATAGTGTTTCTGGTCTCCCTTCAGCTCAACGACCATGAGACCTTCCGCTTCCGGTGTGATGGAAGCCTTGAGTATATTGAACTCGAGAGCATAGTCCTTAATCAGCCGGAACAAGATAGGTTCGTCAATCAGTCGTTTGGGGAAGCGGAGGACTATCCTCTTAGCGACCATCTTTTTAGTTGTCTTTTCTTTTCCCGTCATTTTGTTTAATTTGCTATTTCGAATTTAATCCCGTTAATCCTTAATCGGTCTTTCGTTCAAAGGTTTAAACGTAACTCCGGATTCTAACCCGGGTAAGGGCGCTACTGCTTCAGTGAGGAAAAACTTACCATTCAGTATCCATTCTTTCAGTACGCCGGCAATTTCCAGTGCCCTGGAGTAGCTGTTGAGCGATGAAGTGGGTACTTCTTTCCCCTGGATGATTATTTTCCCGCTTCTGAGTTCGGCATAGCTGACTTCGGCTATCACATCCGGCTCCCGGTTGGGATAAGCCCCCGAATAATCTATCACCGGCGCGAAGATTTCAGAATCCTTAACCGTCGTGTATTTCAAAATCTCTTCATTGAGAATGGGGACAGGTACCCCTATACCCACGGTTAACGTGCACCCATAACCCAGCATGCTGGTGCCTACCAGGTAACGCGGGCTCATTTGTTTCAGGTCGCCGATGACGCACAAGGTTGCCGCACCTCCCCGCGGGGTACCGTTTTCGGAGCGTGGGGTGGTCGGGTTATGCTGTGTGCCCGGCCAGACTACATAACCGGTGCCGCCTCCCAGAAAGATGCGGGTACCGATGCCTATGGTCTTGTAAAGAGGGTCGTTCATCAGCGGAGAAAGCTGCCCGGCACAGGAATATCCTGCGCTGCCTATCCGGGGTTTCAGAACACCCATATAGGTATAAATAGTCCGGTCGGACATATTAACCGCCACATTATAGTTCTGATAGGCGTTTCTCACATTGAACAGAACAGCTTCATTGAAATCGTTGATATTGATCAAGGTTTCCAGCTTCCGCCGGGGATAACAGTCCGTTCCGTAAGCCGAGGCTACCAGACGGACATCGCGCCCG
>CAZIQW010000268.1:0-3676 GCA_964541585.1 uncultured Dehalococcoidales bacterium
TCTTTTTCTGTACCCATATTTTAAGTGTACTCCAATAATGAAAAGACCCTGCAAACCGGTTTTACCAGAATCGAAAAAATAAATTTTGATTTGATGTTATGTTGAAGGTTGTGTTAATAGTTAATGTGTTATAATAAGGTGAGTTATAAGGTATATTCTCATATTATTGTTACGGGTGTATTTTTGGGAGTCAAATGCAGGATAGTACAGGCAATTCCACCAGCCCCGGTGTAGTTTCGGTACCCGCGCACAAACGTGACTGGACACAAGGGAGTATCACCAGAAATCTGTTTTCGCTCTCCTGGCCTATGATAGTCAGCAACAGCCTTAATATTCTGGGGCCTGCTGTGGACATGATATGGGTGGGAAAACTCGGCTCGGACTCTATTGCCGCAGTGGGGGTTGCCGGAACAGTGGTCATGCTGGTGAGCGCCTTGCTGGTAGGCGTTTTTACCGGGTTGCGGTCAATGGTAGCTCGCTATATCGGAGAGAGAGATAACGAACGGGCGATTCACGTTGTCAGACAGGCCCTGGTTACCAGCGCCGCTTTTGCTTTTATTCTGGCAGTCATCGGGATTTTCCTCGCCGGACCTATGTTAAGTCTTATGGGGCTGGAGCCGGATATCGTCCGTCTGGGTGAAAATTATCTGCGCATACAGTTTGTCGGAATGGCGGCGATTACATTCCGGATGCTGACCGATGGCTCCATGCAGGCTGCCGGGGATACTCATACCCCCATGCGGCTGGCAGTTATTTTCAGATTCGTCCATCTAGTTCTGTGTCCCTTCATGGTCTTTGGATGGTGGTGGTTTCCCCGGTTGGGGATCGAAGGAGCAGCGATTACAGGCGTGCTTTCTCAAAGCCTGGGGACCATTCTTGGGATGTGGATTTTGATGAGCGGGAGGTCAAGATTGCGGCTGACCTTCAGCGGTTTTCGTATTGATTTCTACGTTATCCGTCAGCTCCTTAAAATCGGTATCCCGGCGTCAATCATGATGCTGCAGATGCAGCTTGGACAGGTTATTTTAATGGGAGTAGTGGTGCCCTTCGGAAATCTGGCTGTGGCGGCATTTAGCCTTTGCTTGAGAATTGATATGATAATAATAATGCCGCTCCTGGGGCTGGGTATGAGCGCGGGAGTACTGGTGGGACAGAACCTGGGGGCGCGGCAGCCTCAGAGGGCGGAAAAAAGCGGCTGGATAGCTCTGGGTTTGTCCCAGGTAATCATGGTTGGGGTCTCCCTGATACTGTTAGTCTGGGCGGAGGGCGTGGTGAGAGTATTCAATTCAGAGCCTGAAATGGTTGAAGTAACCAGTATGTTTATCAGGATTTCCGTGGTGGCTTACTTGATGATATCGTTTATGGCGGTGCTGCAGCAGTGTATCTCGGGTGCCGGTGATACGGTGCCTCCGATGATCATCAGCTTTGTCAGCATCTGGGTGCTCCAGATACCACTGGCCCTTATTCTGCCGCATGTTGGCGGCCTAGGGGTGTATGGAATACGCTGGGCTATGGTGGCGTCCGCAGCCCTGGGCATGATAGCTTATACTCTGTACTTCAAGTCGGGACGCTGGAAACGCAAGAAATTATAAACGGGTTAGCCACATGTGTAACATACATGGGTATGGTAGTTAGTTTGTTTATGCCCCAAATCTAAATGAATTTTTCAAAGCGGTCATTTTTGGCTTTGCATATCGGGCATATTCCCGGTGGGGAATCCCTGGCGCACAGATATCCGCAGACCTTGCATCTCCATACCGGTAGAGGTAAAGAGTTCAGTATGATACCCGGAGATTGCAGCTTTGCTTCTTTTCTCTTTTCCTCAGGAGGACGCCTTTCCGGTATGGAGCCGACCTGTTTTTCACCCGAGACGACCGACTCGGAAACATAGAGACCTCAGTAACAGGTATCGTAGTCCGTCAGGTCGGCATCACGGTAATCGCAGGGACAAACAATATCCAGGTCTTCTTCTTTTTTCCCGCTGGCTAACCGGCAGGGACAATTCCAGTAGGCGTACCTTTTTTCGTTTTCCAGGATTCCTTTAACCAGCTCTTTCGTGAATCCGACATCGGGATTCAGATGGTAGCCGTGAGCCTCAGCATCCTTCTTGAGTCGTTCGTAGCACTTCTGGACATCATCTTCGCTGATGATTACATCTACATCTACATCTTCTCTCATACTTTCAAAGCTTCCCTTATTTCCTGTTCTTTATATCCCACGATGCTTTTATCATCATTGATTACCAGAGTAGGAAAAGAGACACCGGGATTCCATTTCCTGACAATTCCTATTGTGTTTTCTCTTTCATTGCCTGAGAGCAAATCTACATCTACGAAATAATATTCTACGCCCAGTTCGTTCAGCAGGGTTTTAATTTTTTTACACCAGGGGCAGGTGCTCAAAGCATACAGTTTTACATCTCCCGCATTTTTCCCGGAAACATGTTCCAAGGCCATTCCAATACCTCCAGTACCTCAAGTCAAAAATTTTTCGGTGACGGCAGGACAGCGTTATAATATATATTGTAATCGATTTAAACATCCTTCATTCCACCGTTACGCTAGATTACCGCTTGGATTTTGAAAACTAAAGGGCAATTCAACTGGATACTGGATACAAGTAATTAGATAAGGTATCGCGGATAACGCGGGGCTGCTCATGGACTTCCTTCAAATGTCTTAAGAATAGAAGGATATGGCGACGAGAGGGCCGGTCTGGGAAGCTATCACCGGGGTAAAAGGGGTTACATAGATTTCACTGCACCGGTAACGGGATAGTAGTATTTGTTTGATTTTTTCTCCGACAATTCTATTATCGGTATAATGCGTCATCACGTGAAGCGGTTTAGCAGCATCAACATAGTGGCCTACCATGCTTATCATATTTTCGATAGATTTATTCAATCCTCTTTTCCTGCCTAATGTCTCCAGTGCCCCCGAACCATTGACGATGCCCAGTATAGGCTTTATCTGAAGCCAGTTACCCATAACTGCCGATTTGGGTGCCCTGCCGCTGTTGATGACGTATTTCAAAGTACCCATGGTTGTCAGAAGTTTTACTCGGGGTATCATGTCCTGGGCGGCCTTAATAACTTCGGATAAATCTTTGCCTGCCTGTGCAGCCCGGGCAGCTTCGAGGACGATAAATCCCTGGGCGCCGGTAGCTGTTTTACTGTCTATAACCTCAATTTTAAGCTGCGGCATGGTCTGCAGTAAAAGCTCTTTTGCCATCACCGCCGAGTTGTACGTGGCGCTTAAGACTTTAGAGACCAGGATGCAGCAGATGCTGTTTGTTTCTTTGGCTAACCTGGTGAAGACAGATTCAAAATCGGCTGGATTGGGAGCAGTGGTGGTTACCGGTTCTTGGGCACCGTTAAACAGACTCCAGAACTCTTCATTGGAGAGTTGATTGTCCAGGTATGATTTCCTGTCGATTACAAAACCGACGGGTACTACCTTGATATTATATTCCTGGACAAGATTAGTTGGTAAACAGCTAATAGTATCGGTAACAATTGCTACCTTTGACATCAAATCCTCCAGTATAATTTCGGATTAGCAGGATACCTAGAGCATCTAGGTATGTCTGAATAATAGCCAAAACAGTCGGTGCTGTCAAGAAGAGACAATTTTGCAATTGCACTTATAATCCTGTGTTGATATAATTTTATGAGTTT
>CAZIQW010000269.1:0-3670 GCA_964541585.1 uncultured Dehalococcoidales bacterium
GAGATAATGAGCGGTGACTGGAGTTCAGACGTGTGCTCTTCCGATCTGAGCCCTGTCACCTGGGGCGGGGCCAGGCCCAGAAAGAGGGGCCGCGCCGTCTGCTCCGGGAGGTTCTGGGAGAAAAATTTGTCGAAATGAATGAGTCTGATTCCTGCTGCGGCGGGGCTGGCAGTTACACCATTACTCACCGGAAGCTTTCAATGAAAATCCTGGACCGGAAAATGGAGAATCTGAAAGACAGCCAGGCTGAGATAATCGTTACGGCGTGTCCCGGGTGCGAGATTCAACTGGCGCAGGGAATAAAACGCGCCAATCTGAATGTGCGACTGATGCATATCGTCGAGTTGCTGGCGGAAGCCTACGAAGCTAATTCAAAATTTAAAAGTGAAATAACCAAACATCAAGAAACAATAACCAGGTAAATCCAAATATCTAATATCTAAACTCTAAATTCTAAACAAATTCAAATGACCGAAATTTCAAATTCAAAACGTTGGGGTCATTAGTATTCTGAATTTAGATATTGTTTCGAATTTAGATCACTTATCAATCGCGGGACAAGCATTAGAGTTTAGAATTTCTCCTCTCCCTTTTTCGATTGGGGACTGGATAATGGTAACTGGAAGCTTTCTAATTTTAACTTTTCTTCGGGTGTTTTGGGTCAGGAACCCCTTCCGTAGTACGGCCGAAAGAAGCTGTATCCAGATTAGCCAGCGGGTGGTTCCTGGCATACATATTTTTTAGCTTGCGAGCTCTGACTTCAGGATAAAATTTGTTGATTGTAGCCTGGCTGCGGTCAAGGGGCACCTCTACAATCTCATAATTAGCAGTCCCTATGCCGTTTTCCACTCCCCCGTATACCTGCACCTCGATATCCTTGCCCTTAATAATGTGGAGCTTTTTAGAACCGGGTTCCAGGGCGCCGCAATCTTCGGCCTCGGAGTTAATCAGTCCGGGAGCCTGGTTCATCAGGTCTATGCAGGCTTTGTCCACGGCAACCGGATCATAGGAGGCCAGAATGCCCAGCCCGTTAACGAAAGGAGTATCCGTCCATCCGTAGCAGTCGCAGCAGGGCGTAATATCCAGCGCAAAATTCAGAAAGAAGGTTTTCCCGGGCTCTTTGGTCATCATCGTTGCCAGGGCCGAGTCGGCAATGCGGCGGCCGAGAGCCGGAAGATGGTCGAAGCGTTTGATGGCGTTGATTCCAGACATATTGACGCAGAGGTTGGCGCAGGCGAAGCAGTAAACACATGCCTCCAGGTCGATATCCAATCCTTGCTCTGTAACCTTGATGGCGCCTTCCGGACAGCAGTCTTCGCAGGTCTGCCACCATTCGCATTTGCGTCCCGGACAGAGCGCGGCATCTATCACTGGTTTATCACCGGCCAGGGCGCCGTGGAGGTTCATCTTGCCGCGTTTACTGACGCACCCCACACCGATATTCTTGAGGGCTGCCCCGTAGCCCCCGGCGGGGTGCCCCTTGAAATGGGCTACCGAAATCAGGGCATCGGCATCGGCAATCGCCCTGGCTACAAATTGTTTGGACAGGTAGGTCCCCCGGTTTTGAAGATCGACTATTACATCATCCGTACCCAGCCAGCCGTCCGCGATAACAACCGGGCATCCCATTGAGGAATGGTTGAATCCGTTATTATTCGCTGTTTCCAGATGGTCGATGGCCAGCGTGCGGCTAATCCAGGGATGGTACGGCATCGTGGTGGTATCGGTAACGAAGGGGCGGCATCCCCGTTCCTTCAGGGCTTCTACCAGAGTCCGGATGATAACCGGTCTGAGGTAGCCTACATTGTAGGCTTCGCCCATGTGAGTTTTTATTGCAACAATATCGCCTGGTTTGAGATTGTCCAGCCAGCCGGAGTGTTCCAGTATCTGGCGGCCTTTAATTGCAGTTGATTCCAGAAAACGCTTTGCCCTCGCATCCATAAACCAGACAGTCGATTTATCCACGTTTCCTCCTCGTAATAAGCAGATACCAGGGATGCTAACCAGCAAGATTGAAATAAATCCAAAATTCCCGGTTCATAGGGTTGTTTTATTATAAGTGTAGTATTGGATATCCGTGCTAATCTGTCAAGCCTTGACTCAAAAAAACCGGTGCATATTGGCAGATAAAAATATATACTTAATACAAGAACGGGAACTGTCGACTAAATTTGGAGGTCTGGCTGTGAAAAATAAGAATAGAATTGCCATTCTTACCGGAGGGGGAGATTGTCCGGGCATCAATGCGGTAATAAGAGCAGTGGCCAAGAAGGCTATCCTGGAAAAAGGCCTCGAGGTTATCGGCCTCGAGGATGGTTATGAAGGTATGATACATAACCGCTACCGCAGACTTCAATTCAATGATGTATCCGGTATTATTACGCTTGGCGGTACCATACTCGGTACCTCCAATACGGCTAATCCGTACCGGTACGCCGAGAAAAAGGATGGCACATTGGAATTCAAGGATGTATCACAGATTGCCATTGACAATGTAAATAAAATGGAGATTGATTGCCTTGTTTGCATCGGGGGTGACGGTACGCTGAGTATTGCCAATCGGCTGTGCAAAGACGGAGTCCCGGTTATCGGTATTCCCAAGACTATTGATAACGATTTAAGAGGTACGGAAATTACTTTTGGTTTTGATTCGGCGGTGTCTATTGCTGCTGAAGGCGTAGACCGGCTGCACAGCACGGCACAGTCGCATCACCGGATAATGGTTATCGAGGTTATGGGGCGCAACGCCGGATGGATCGCCCTGCATGCTGGGGTCGCCGGTGGAGGCGATATCATACTGCTGCCTGAAATTCCCTATAATGTGGACATAGTAGCCGAGAAAGTAAAAGAGCGAAGCCGTACCGGTAAAAGATTCAGTATCATAGTAGTTTCTGAGGGCGCCAAAGCCGCGGACGGCGATTTTGTGATTCAAAGAATTGTTAAAGAAAGTACAGACCCGGTACGGTATGGGGGAGTGGGCTTTGTCCTGGGCTCGAAGATTGAAGAATTAACAGGAATAGAGACACGCACCGTTGTCCTGGGACACCTGCAAAGAGGTGGTACTCCGACTCCTTTCGATAGGGTTCTGGCAACCAGACTAGGCACCAAAGTGATTGATATGGTAAAGGATGAGAAGTTCGGTTATATGGCCGGGGTATACTGTAACGCGCTGGTTGAAGTCCCCCTGGAAGAGGTGGCCAGGGGACAGAGGACCGTCCCTCTGAACGACCCGCTCTTGCAATCAGCCCGTTCTGTCGGGACTTCATTCGGTGATTAGTTTTATTCTTAAGCGGTAAAAATAGATGATGAATGGTTGCTTCCGCCTGGTTTGCCTGAGTACAATTTCAAGCAAATATTATAAAATGTTAATATATAGGTTAGTTAAGCTATTGTAATATTCAAATTATTATTAGAAGGGGAGAATCATGGAAGATGTTGTAGCCATTATTGACAGGATTATTGAGGAGCATAAGGTAATTCTCAGCCGTACCCGGAGCCTGGAGAAAGTAGCCAACGATGCCGGAGCACTGCAGGCTATTGACCAGAGTAAAGATACTTTTATGCCGGGCAGGCATGATAATATTCAGGCTCTTAAGGAACTCGAGGAGTTGCGGGCAAAGACTGAGGAAGGTTTAATCGCGCATTTCGATTTTGAGGAGACAAAACTGCT
>CAZIQW010000270.1:0-3568 GCA_964541585.1 uncultured Dehalococcoidales bacterium
CAACCCCACCCAATCCTACACTCTTTCCCTACACGACGCTCTTCCGATCTGGCTGCCTTGATTGGTGAAAAAGATACCATTCTAACCCATTGCAATACGGGCCCTTTAGCCACAGCCGGATACGGTACCGCCCTGGGCGTCATCAAAATGGCATCCGAGCAGGGGAAGAAAATCCGGGTCATTGCCACCGAAACCCGACCTCTTCTCCAGGGAGCACGTCTCACTACTTGTGAACTGAAAAAAGCCGGCATACCCTTCACGCTGATTACCGACTCCATGGCTGGTTCTTTCATGAGGCAGGGTAAGATAAATGCTGTGATTGTAGGCGCTGACCGTATTGCGAGAAATGGCGATACAGCCAATAAAATCGGTACCTATACCCTGGCAGTCCTGGCCAAAGTGCACCATATTCCTTTTTATATCGCCGCACCTGTCAGCACCATTGATTCTTCCATCGCCTCCGGGGATGAAATTATTATTGAGGAACGCCAGGAGACAGAGATTACCTGTATCCAGGGAATCCGCACCACCCCTGAAGGCATCCGAGTAGCAAATCCCGCTTTTGATGTCACTCCTCATGAATACATCTCCGCCATTATTACCGAGAATGGTATAATAAGGAAACCCTGTGAAGAAGGCATCGGCAATGGATGCCGGTAATCAATTGTACTTTCTCAGCCGGGGCATGGATGCCCTGGAAAATGAACCCAATCAAGTTTATTGAAAAAAACATTATTCAGCTACGAAGGAGGACTTATTAATGTCGCAGGCTAAAATCGGGGTTATCGGCGGGACGGGATTATATGATATTGAAGGTATGACGGATATTAAGGAAATTGACCGGGATACTCCGTTCGGAAAACCAAGCGATAGTATAATCACCGGTAAACTGGAGGGGACCAGTATTGCCTTTTTACCCCGCCACGGCCGCGGTCACCGCATCCTTCCCAACGAAATCCCCGCCCGCGCCAATATCTACGCCCTGAAATCTCTGGGGGTGGAGCATATTATTTCCATCAACTCCTGCGGCAGTTTTAAGGAAGAATTAAAACCCGGTGATCTTCTGGTGCCTGACCAGGTAATCGACCGTACGCAGGGACGCCCCAACACCTTCTTCGGAGACGGCGTCGTCGCCCATGTCTCCATGGCTCACCCTTTCTGTCCGGCTTTGAGCCGGGTAATCTATGACTGTGCGCAGGAAGCAGGCGGCAGCGTCCATTTCAACGGTACCTATATAGCTATGGAGGGGCCCGCTTTTTCCACCTGTGCCGAATCCCGCCTCTATAAATCATGGGGAGCGGATGTTATCGGCATGACCATTTTCCCGGAAGCCAGGCTGGCCCGTGAAGCGGAAATTTGTTATGCCAGCATTTGCTGTGTGACCGATTACGACAGCTGGAAAGAGGAGTGGGTTACTGCGGATGTCATTATCAGTTGTTTAAAAAAGAACGTTGAAATAAGCAAGAAAATCATCAGGCTGGCCGCCGCCAAAATACCGGCTGAGCGCAGTTGTGATTGCCCCGTCTCTCTAAAGTCTGCCCTCGTCACCACCCCCACCACCATGACACTGGAACAAAAAAGGAAATTTGACTTGCTGATTGGGAAATATATCTAACCCCACCGGCTCCTTACCTTCTCAGAAAGGTCAGCCAGCACCTCCAGGGCTTTGCCCGCAGCTTCCGGGGATAATCGCTCCATTCCGCAGGCCGGTGTCAGCAGTCCCTGCGTAATCAACCGGCGGAAGGGAATATCAATCCCTTTTCGGGTGAAGGGTGCTATGGCTTCTTCCAGTCTTTCCAGAAGGCTGCCTGTTGTTTCTTTGGCCAGCGCTACTTCATCGTTAGGGACTATACCCCACGCTACTGCCCCTCCCCTATCGATATATTTCCTGACCTCCTGAGGATAAAGCGTCAGTGTATGTGCATACTCATAAGCATCAAAACTCAAGATGCCTATACTGGTGCCCAGCAGGACAGACCAGTCGGTATTGCCGCAGCAATGCACCCCCTTGAGGCCTTTGATGCCGCTGAAGACCTCTTCCAGCAAGCTAACAACCTTTTCCTGGCTCAGGGCAAAGAAAGAAGAACCTAGAGAAGTCAGGTAAGGTTCGTCTACGAAAATAATTGTATTCCTGGAAATTTTGTGTAATTCCTTTTCCATCCAGCTTGCCTTCAACTTTAATAATTTGGCACAGGCATCCGCCAGCACTTCATCATAAGCAATGGCCCGCTGAGCATTATCCGTAACCGTCATACCCCAGGTAATCGGACCGACAATATGTCCTTTGACTGCTCGCGCCTTCAAATCAGTATAGGACAGGAACTGGTGCAGGCCGGCGGCATAGTCCGGGGTTATCGGATATTTATCTATATCGTTCGCCAGGTAAGCTGAGTAGAGCTGCTCCAGAGATTTATCTATATCTTTATTCCGGTCGACAAAGATTTTATTCTCGTTGACTACCAGTCCCGGAAAACCCTCGCTGTATTGAATATACATGCTTTCTAAAAAAGAGCGTTTGGGCAGCTGCGGCCAGGCAGGTATGTCCTTTAAATAATGCAGGATCTGCTCGCAGGCTTGCCTGGCACTGGTTTGCGGCATAGTGCCAATTATCGTGGGTAAACAATTAAATTCTATTCCGGACATAGCACCAACCCCTTAAAGACTTGCTAATGATAATATTACTCTTTAACGATCATATAATCCAGTAATACGGGTTATCCCTCAGCATCAACCCCGGTTCCTTTTCTTGTATTCCTGTATTCAGCCTTTCCGAGACACCCGGTATTTAGTATAATATATTGCATCCGGTGTTCTGACAAAAAATAATAGGAGAGACTGAGATGGGCGAAATCAAGAGTGCTCGTGAAATTGCAATGGAAAAAATTGAAAAAATAGGTGAGCCGACTGAAGAAGAACGCCTTGAATGGAGGTACCTGCCCGAAGGTGAAAAACTGGCTGCCGGTTATTTGAAAAATGATGCCGAGCTGGAAACTGAGCTTAATAAATACGATAAAAAAGCCGCCAGGTATGTTATTAGAGGTGTCAGCAATATCCTGATTAAGAACATCAAGATTCCTGATAACGATATCGATAAGAAGACCAACAGCCGGGCAATGGAAGGCATCAAAGCTATCAAGACCGATAAGAACCGGACAGATGCTGTACTCAACCAGATTAAGCAGGTACTCAATCATTATCTCGAACAGGGAGAACAGCAAAAACAACAGACCTACGAGGCGTTAAAAGCCGAATTCCAGGCCAAAGTAGAGCAGGCGCTCAAGCAGCAAATGGGGGGTAATATGTCCGGTATCCGCATCGATATCGAAAAACAACCCCAGTTCCAGGAAGAATGGCGTAAGATGAAGGCACAAATGGACAGCCAGTATGTGAAGGTACTGGATGAACTGAAACAACAGCTGATGACCATTAATTAGTAAATAAGGAGAGTAACCAGCCATCAGTTCAGGAAAAGGGATACTGATTATTGATGACTGTAAACTGAAAACATTTTAAATGGAATCTGACGAGAGAATAAGAACTGCGGTTAAGAATACCAGAATAGTCAGGG
>CAZIQW010000271.1:0-1311 GCA_964541585.1 uncultured Dehalococcoidales bacterium
GAGATAATGAGCGGTGACTGGAGTTCAGACGTGTGCTCTTCCGATCTCCGCGTGAGGCACACCATTCCCCCGGTATTTTCCAGGCCAGGAGAAAAATCACTATCAGGATAATCGGTATATTGATTAAGAAGATGCTTCTCCATCCCAGGTGAGCCGTGAGTATCCCACCCAGGAACGGGCCGAGAGATGAGCCCATAAATACACAGGCTGTGTTTAAACCCAGGGCTTTTCCACGTTCATTGGCCGGATATACAGCGATTATCATGGCCAGTGCATTGGGTACCACCAGAGCTCCCCCGATACCCAGGATAGCCCGGGCAATGATTAAAATAATAGTGGAATTAGAGACTGCGGCTAATATCAAACCGAGAGTGTAAAGAACAACTCCGGCAAGGAATAGTTTCTTTATTCCAAAAATGTCGGATATTCGACCGAAGGGTAAAGAAAGGACAGCCACCGCCAGAACGTAGGCGGTGACTACCCATCCTAACAAAATAACATCGGCCTGAAAATCCTCGCTGATGAAGGGCAGGGCAACATTCATTGAAGTAATCATGAATGTTATCGAAAAGACAGCCAGGGAAGATGTGATAAGCGAAACAGTTTTCATGCTCGCGCCAGCCCGCGCGGAGCTCTCTTTATCCAAAACGATTCCTTTAAGTTCGGCTAAAGATTCTTAAGTATTCACCTACCCTATTTTCGGCCGGCTGGGAGGTTGTTTACCGGTAGCCCTGGCCTTTTCATCCTGAATTATCACGTAATCCATATCTACCAGAGCTTCCAGCAGTACATCCCTCAAGACCGGGGTAAGCGGAGGAGAGATGTTCTCTTTCTCAAAATCAGTGAACTGATTCAATATTTTATCAATTTTTATATCCGGTTCCGCCTCTATCTTCTCTAATATGGAGATTGCCCGGCGGTAAAAAGGCTGGCAAAACTCGCTATCGCTTAAATCCACCGGATCGCAGGTAAAATGGGCTAAAGTGCGTGTGTCGGCACACATAAAATGGGCGCCCCTGGCCTTCTCTGTTTTGGAAGCATAAGGGAAAATGTTCCATTTTGTCTGAGCCGCTTCCGGGATTGATTTGACCGGACGCCAGCCCACACCGTCATATTTCGCCATTGAGGGGTCTTTTGCATCCAGACCGCGATAACGGAAAGCTATATTTTTGCAAAAGTTATGCCCCAGTACGTGTATACCATAGACCACAGGCATCATCGGGACGATAAGATGCGGGCATATTCTCCCGGTAAAATTGTCCCCGTCATAATAAATTTCATCTCCAATTTCATAGCCGAAATGACAGGGGA
>CAZIQW010000271.1:1321-3516 GCA_964541585.1 uncultured Dehalococcoidales bacterium
GGAAATTTTCAGCATCACCTTCAAATTTAAACAGCCTGCATCTGACTTTATACATCTTTACTCCCTCCTCAAAACTCTATTGATTATTTCACTATAGCATAAAAGAAGGTTGATTTAAATGTTAAGTGCTCGTTTATCTTCAGTTGAACCGGCCAGCAGTACCATGCCCGGTAATATCTCATAATTATCGATATAATGATAATTACAGGTAACATTCTTGACTAAAGTTGCAGGAGGGAAAAGATGTACAACAAGATATTAGTGCCGCTGGATGGCTCACAGTTTGCGGAATGTTCTCTGGAGCACGTCAAGGATATTGCGAAAGGCTGCCGGGTTGCGGAGGTATTCCTCTTGACGGTGATAGAGCCTGTGCGTACTCCGGGGTACTGGACAGCGAACCGCGAACAGGCATTGGAAATGGGGCGTGATCTGGAAAAAAGCCGGAAGCTGCTGCGTGGTGAAGCTGAAGATTATCTTTCCAGGGCTGCTGAGAATCTGAAAAAAGAGGGTTTAATAGTCCAGACCGTTGCCATTGAGGGGTTAGAAAATAAACAGGTAGCTGATATTATCCTGGATTACGTTCAGAGCAATAATATCGATATGATTGTCATGAGTACGCACGGACGGTCTGGAATTACCCGGTGGGCGATGGGAAGCGTCGCGGATAAAATAGTCCGCAGCGCTACTATCCCGGTGATGACAATGGCCCCGAAGGGCTGTAGACTTGCAGCTGCGGCCTAGAATGCAGCTGCCTGTATCTACCGTATTCTTGGGTGCAGTCCACCCATGTTTACCAGGGTAAGCCCAGCTTCATCCATGGTACTGAGCGGCTCCATGATGAATCATCCATCCTTACCCGTTATACCGGTCCAAAAAACATACACTTCCGGCGATACGCCGGAAGTGTATTCATTGCTTTGTTCTGGTAGCCGTTCCGCTAAAAATGAAGGTGGTTGAACTGGCTGAAGTCCTCCTGCAGCCGGTTTCTTTGGACTTCAAGGTGGGCAATAATGCTGACCACATCTTTGGCAACATCGCTGTTGCGGTATTTCCGGCGCAGCTTCAAATGAAGCGACCGTAACTCTGCTGCCTCTTTTTCTCCCGGCGTCCGGGCCAGCGGGCCGGAGAAAGGAGTATTCTCTTCGCCATACAGCGAGAATGCTGCCTCCTCTTGTTCGGAGATTTGCTCAGGCCTGGTGGTATAATCTCTTTCGGTTGGTTCGCGCATATATTTGCACTGGAACCAGCTCATTACGTCGGTATAGACGGACGAAATAAACTCCCATCCGTTATTTGCCAGGAGGTCTTCAGTGGCATCCGCTACGGCATCCCGGTATATTTCTTGAAGCAGGTGGGTCGCTTCTTTGGATATGTGGTTGACCGAATCAATATAAGAATTCAAATTTTGCAGGATGGGTTGACCCTCCAGCAAAGCTTCGAGATCCGTATAGGTAGGATGTTTTTTCCAGGCCGGGTCGTAATAGAGCTCTACTTCACCTTTCAACAGTTGTTCATAAAGTGCGGACGAGGCAGCATTACCGGTATTACTTTCTGCCAGTTCAATTAACCAGCCGGTATTGCTTCCGGGTTCTGCCAGAGGCAAAGAGCGGGCGAATTCGATAATCATTTTTAACCGCGCCTGATCTTCTGCTGAGAGCTTATGGCTTCCTTTATCAGCCTCGGGGGCTTGCGGCAAGGCCAGCCTCCAGGGCAATGCCCTTTTCTTACCTGCTTCATCCGTATCCAGAGCCCGGTATTCTGCATTCACTACTTCGGGGATGATGATTTCAGGGGTTGCAGAGTAGGCAGGGCCAGCGGCCTGACCTGCCGCTCGTTCTTTGCGTTTCTGCAGCCAGGAGCGACCTTTGAAATAGTATAGTAATGCGGCGACAGCCAGAATTGCCAGTACTATGATAAGTGCCAGAATGCCCGCGGACATTCCTCCGGAATTCATCAGCATCGGAGCAGACCAGGTGCTTTCATTACCGGCTCTGTCAATGGATTTAATTCTCCAGTAGTATTCTCCCGGGGACAAGGCATCAGTCTTGGTCAGGGTATAGCGAGTACCGGCGATATTGGATTTTTGTATTATGGGATATATAAAATCAGGGTCCATATCGATTTGCAGTACATAGGTCAGATCACCGGCTAGATCGGAAGAGCACACGTCTGAACTCCAGTCACGAGATTCCATC
>CAZIQW010000272.1:0-2524 GCA_964541585.1 uncultured Dehalococcoidales bacterium
TATGTAGACAATATTTGGAGAAGTGGTACAATAAAGCTAAATAAGCAGTTCAGATGAAGTATTTCATCTGCTGTGAAAAAAACTGTGTTTTCTGTAAACAGAGAGCGATAAGAAGCGAGGATAAAATGTCAAGATTGCCGGATCTAGCCAGTGGATTTAAGATGCTGAAAGAGGTAGACCTCAATGCGATAAGGAGGCAGGGCGAGCAGCCGTTCCACATTGCCGTTGTCGGTGCTTCCGGCGTCGGGAAGTCTACTTTAATTAATCAGCTTCTTTCCGGACCCGGTATGCCGGCGAATGAATTTCTCAGACCTATCAGCGAACATCGCCTGGACCAGGAAATCTTTGTTCAACCATACAGCCGGGTGATATTATTGCTGGACGCCAACCAGAACGGGAATCTTACTGAACACCAGGTTCTGGACAGGTTACGGTCTTATCATGTGCCGGTTATCGTATGCTATAACAAGATGGATTTAATCCAGAACAGCCAGGCTGTTTCCAATGACGCGCTTCGCTGGCAGGGGACAGAAGTTACTGCCATTGCGGCCAATGACAGGGAGACACTTTTACAAAAACTGGTTCCGGTCCTGCTGCGACTCTACAAAGACCAGGAGATACTTCTGGCCCGTCACCTGCCCCTGCTCAGAGAACCGGTTTCCCAGAAACTCATTGAGGATGCCTGCTTCATCAATGCCGCTTACAGTCTCACCACCGGTCTGGCGGCCATGAATATTCTTTTAACGGTTCCGTTAAACGTAGCGGATATGGTGATGCTGACCAAAAATCAAGCACTAATGGCCTATAAAATTTCACTGGCTTTTGCTTTGCCTGCAGACTGGCGCCAGACTATACCCAAACTGACCGCGGTAGTGGGGACCGGCTTTATCTGGCGCACTATTGCCCGGCAGCTGGCCGGACTGGTACCGGTTATCGGTGTTGTTCCCAAGGTGGCGGTAGCTTATGCCGGAACCTATGCTACCGGACAGGCAATATACCGCTGGTGTGCCCATAATGAAAAGGTCAGCCCGAAAATGCTACGGGACATGTATTCGAAAGCACTGGTACGCGGACGCCAGGTGGCACGTTCGATGATATCCAGACGCCGGAATGCCGGCCAGGAGAATAGTATGGAGAAAGAGTCCCTGGTCGAAACGGCTGACTTATAAGCATTCGTTTCAGGAACAGCCGGCTTCTTCGAATTAAAAGTTCTGATTTTCCGGCTTAATCAGTGACTGTCGGACAACCGCTGGCTGTCCACCGGACAATGCCGCCAGCCATGTCATACACTTCCCGGAATCCCATTTCCTGCATGATTTTTGCAGCATCAGCGCTGCGCCGGGCGGTCCGGCAATACACCAGGTATTTTTTATCCCGGTCCAGCTCGCTGACTTCAGTCTTAAAATCCGGAGAGTAGATGTCAATCAGCATTGCTCCGGCAATATGCCCGGAATTAAACTCCTCCCGGGTCCTGACGTCCAGAATGATAAAATCAGGATTATCCCGGTTTCTTTGAATCATATCACAGGCGCTTTGAGTGTCGATGACCCGGTTAACTAACGCGGGAGAGGTAACAGGGTCAAGTGAAGGGGATTGAGGGGGCCCGGTATTGCATCCTGCGGTAATCAGGACTATCAACAGCGCAGTTAATAAAACAATGAAATACTTTTTACCTGACATCTAATTATCTTTCCCTGGCGGGTTTCATAAGTGTATCCTGTTGCCTGTGCCTCATCGTTTGCCCCACCTGTATCCATCATAAAGACAAAGAGGGAGGTGCGTCAATTTTCTTGACACGATATGCAAAAACCTGGCAAATCCTTTATAATTTGGAGAAATCCGGCTAAACGGATTTAGCCATACCGGCGAAAGGTCATCGATATATTTTGTTGAGTGCAGACCGGGAATTTCCCCGGATAAAGAGGATACTGGCCCCGGGTATTCCTTATATCACTGTCGGCATAGGGTTATGGGTCTTTCAAAATGCCTGGATAGCTTTCTTTGGATATCACATCGGGGTAATAGCCCTGGTCCTGCTGACGGAGAAGAAGCTTTCCCTGAAGGAGCTGCTGCGCAGCAAGGACTACCGGATTCCGGTGGCAGGGGCCATAATCGGGGCAAGCGGTGGATTGCTCCTGTATCTGCTCTGGCCTTTACTGCTTATCCCTGTAGACCTCAATGCCTATCTTCAGGGTATCGGATTGACTGCCATCACCTGGCCGTTCTTTATCGCCTACCATATCCTGGTAAACCCGTGGGTGGAAGAATACTACTGGCGGGGCTACCTGGGCAGCGATGCAAAACGGGTAGTATTGAACGATTTACTATTTTCCGGGTACCACATGCTTGTCCTGGCCGGAAAAGTGGAAATTGTCTGGCTGCTGGTAATTTTCCTGGCCCTGACCTCCGCGGCCTGGTTCTGGAGGCAAATCGCCAGGCTGAATCAGGGATTGCTGGCTTCCTCCATTTCCCACATGGCAGGAGAGATCGGAAGAGCGTCGTGTAGGGAAAGAGTGTAGGATTG
>CAZIQW010000272.1:2534-3413 GCA_964541585.1 uncultured Dehalococcoidales bacterium
AGGGGTATCCGACAGACATCTTTAGTTTAACTTTGTCGGCCCGGGATTCGCTGACATCCTCGAGAGAGAAGAAAAGCTCTTTATCCTCTTCCGTGCGCACCTTGAATTTCTCTACATTACCGGTAAGGGAGCTGGTAATGGGATAATCAACCTTACCCACAAATTTATCATCCCTGTCAACCACAATAGCTCCGAAAGGTATCCGCCCTGAGTCTAATTTGCTGAAGACGATTTTCAGTACCACCCGGTTTTCTGTCGCTTCCCCTACATCATCCGGAGAATAAAACAGCTCATCCTCGGTAACATCCGTATTGACGACAAATTTCTTGATTTCCCCGGTCCAGGAATCACGTATCACCTGACCGACCGTACCCAGCATTTTGCCGTTCTTATCTACTACCTCATCCCCAAATTTAATATCCATCACCCACCTCTTTTCGGAAGCATAAACAAACCGGCCAGAGTATTAATACATTAACCATCTACTATTTATATACTTGATTTCGGCTCAACTATTCCAGTTAGCTGCCGGCTCAGGCACTCCGTTTTCTTCTTAAAACCAGCACCGCGCCGCCGGCAATGAGGATAACCGCGGCAATGACGCCGATAATAAGAGGCAGATTAACAGGTGAAGAAGCGGGCTTCTCGGATGCCGGGGTCTCCGGCAGGCCGACCGGAGCCAATGGGGCGGCGGGAACAGTCTCCATGGTCGGTGAAGGTCCCGGTGCGGGAGTCGTTGAGGGCATGGGAGACGGGACCGGTGAGGGGACTGGGGCTGGGGGAGGGACTTCCTTCCCGATGAGAGCATAAAGGCTGAAATGATTTATATTAACGGTAACGGTACTCTCCACGATATCTACAATACTGTCCAGCGCCTCC
>CAZIQW010000273.1:0-635 GCA_964541585.1 uncultured Dehalococcoidales bacterium
TAATGAGCGGTGACTGGAGTTCAGACGTGTGCTCTTCCGATCTCGTGCTGGAAGGTCACACTGAAACGGTCTATTTATCGACTGCAAAACCCTGTTCGCCCGAAGATGTAGCTAAAGTGATGGTTGATTTTAACCCGTTGAAGGGATTGGGACTGCCATCGGCGCCGGAGCGAATGATTACTGTCAGCACTGATCCGTTCAGGCCGCAGCCCCGTCTGGACCGGAATACCGAAAATGGCATGTCTACCACCGTCGGCAGAATCAGAAAAGATATTGCTTTAGAAAACGGCATTAAATATGTCCTGGTTTCTCATAACACCAAGATGGGCGCTGCCAGAGGGGCTACATTAACGGCTGAACTGCTGATTAAGCAGGGTTATATCGGATAAACAGCTTTTTCAAGCCGGTTTATTATTGGGCTGGTAATTTACTTATGACACACCTCTGGAATAGAGGTGTGTCATATCTATTAAGCTTGCTTTAAAATCATATAGTAAACAAGTTTGATGATTTAACCCGATATGGTAAAGGATGCTTATGATTCTTGATGGGTAAGGAAAATAATCCATTTCAAAAACAGCCTCGAAGATCCGGGCTTTATTACGGTTATATAATTGCTATCCTGACTTTCTGTA
>CAZIQW010000273.1:645-3387 GCA_964541585.1 uncultured Dehalococcoidales bacterium
CTGGCCGCATACGGTATTCGTTTCAGCTACGGGGTATTCTTCGAACCCATGTCCCGGGAACTGGGGTGGAGCAGCGCCACCACATCCCTGGCCTTTTCCATCTCCATGATTTTTGAGGGAATTTTCAATATCGTTACGGGAGGGATGATAGATAAATACGGCCCCCGCCGGGTACTCACAATCAGCGGTATCATTGTAGCGACAGGCTACTGTCTTATAATACTGGTTAACTCTGAATGGCAATTCTTTCTTTTCTACGGCGTCCTGATCGGCATCGGGATGGGTGGAATGTTTGTTCCTCTCATCTCCTTAATCGCCCGCTGGTTTACCGCCAGAAGAAGCCTGGTGACCGGTCTGGTTATAAGCAGTATTGGTATCGGCATGCTGATAGTATCCCCCCTGGCTAACCAGCTGATAATCAGTTTTGACTGGAGGACTACCTTCCTGATTTTCGGAGTTGCCATCTTGCTGATTACGGTTACCTGTGCCCAGTTCTTGAAACGCGACCCATCTACTATGGGTTTGACGCCATATGGAGAAGAAAATGATACCGGTAAAAGCATGGCAACCCAGGGTCTCTCCCTGGGAGAATCAATCCGCACCCATCAATTCTGGTTTGTATTTCTCATGCTTTTCAGCTACGGTTTCTGCACCAATTCCGTAAATATCCATATCGTGCCTAATGCGATTAAACTGGGGTTTTCTGCCACTGTTGCCGCCGCTATTCTGGCCGCCATCGGCGGACTGCAAATTGCAGGAAGAATTGGTTTGGGTCTGGCAGCCGATAAAACCGGCAACAGAAGAATATTCATTATGGGATTTTCAATATCCGCTCTGCTCTTATTCTGGCTGCCGTTTATCAATACCACCTGGGGCTTCTTTTTGTTTGCCGTTCTATTCGGTTTTGTCCAGGGAGGTATCGCCTCTTCACAGGCCCCTATAGTAGCCAGGCTTTTTGGGATAAAATCACATGGGCTGCTATTCGGCTGCTGCGGGTCCGGTTTTACCATCGGTGCGGCCGTAGGCCCATATATCACCGGCTATCTTTTCGATAACTATGATAATTATACTGCCGCTTTCTTATTAATCGGAATCATCTGCCTTATCGCGCTCTTTCTCACTCTTCTTTTAAGGCCGGTGAGAGGCTCGGCTTACGGGACAAACCGGTTGTAATTGAATATTACCGGACATTTATTGCCGAAAATCCTCAACCCGTTTCTCTATTCGATTGATAATAAAGGTCAACAGGCGGTTGGGATTTCCCCCGGGCTCCAGCCCTGTATAAGAACTGGCCGTTTCTACATGGTATTTTCCATCCACAGCCTTGCGGCGCACGAATTCCAGCATACTCTGAAACCCGGAGCGTTTTAAAGAATAAGGAAACAGGGATACCGCATCCATCACCCGCAAAATACCGTATCGGGTAGCCGGGTATTGCAGGCTCTGGTACCGCCGTCCAACTCCGAAGTACACTATCTGGATACCTGTGTTTCTCATCTCCCAGTGTTTCAGCAATAAATCGATTGCCCCGTTAAACCTGGGGTTATTCCTGTACTCTTCATACTGTCCGAGCAAGAGCAGGATATTTAAATTGTCTTGAGGGCAGGACGGCTCATTTTGATAAACATTGCCGATATTATGGTTAACATTGCAATACCAGCCGCCGTCCAGTCTTTGCTGAGAAAGAAATAGCTGGACTACTTTGGTTATATGCGAATCATTTTGATAACCCATGCGGGCAATTGAAGATAGCACGATAGCGGATTTGCAAAAATAGCGGGGCCCCATGCCGAATTCAGTAATATAAGTCCCATCTGAGGATTGAGTGGAGAGAAATTCATCTATCTCATTAGTAAGGTTAAGGTCTCCGGCAGTCAGCCCGATATCCGCAAGAAAGAACAGGTCCCAGTAAGGGTTTTCGTATTCGTCGGAATTCATAACTCCCGAACGTATAGCCGGAATCCCCCGCCGCTTATTCTTCAGCCTATCAACTATTTCCTGTATGGTTATGTCATTTAACACAGGATTAATATCAGGTTGAGACCCCAGGAGTTGTTTTTCTACTGCATATCTTAACCATGCCGGTCCTTCCAGCAGCCATTCGATTACTTCTTTATTCATTTTTCCATCTTTCTATCGTGTACTTTTAATAATCTAACACTAAAAAATGTCAATCTCTGAGGTATTCTATTTTAAAATTAGGTCTGATTCTGTTTCCTTTGAGCTAATCTCATTCAGGGGCTGGAATTGCATGTCTTCCCTATTCCACTCCCCTATACATATGCCCGGTAGTATAGCCTTTACGCAAATGGCGGTCCTGAACCTGCTGCTTGAGGAGATTACGATATAACAGCACAAAGTGAGCGCTCCGACCCTGCTGGTCGATATAAAACTGGTTGAAGCCGACAGTCCGCAGTTTTCGGAGATCATTAAACATTCCGAAAGGAAAACTGTTCAACACCTGCCAGTAATTGTCCTCTTTGCGCACCGGAAAGGATAACCCCTTCTCATCTATCAGTTTTTCTTCATTGATTTCAATTTTTGTATTTACCAGAACGATATCGCCGTGGCAAAAAAGTACCACTTCCCGGTCTTTAAAGCTGTTAATCTCCACCATGGAAAGTTCCGGAGAAAGCACCGGTATTGCATTATATTTACGGCAAAAGAGCACATCAATGTCATTGAATGTATTCAGGGAATAGTCCAGATACACCGGCACAGAAAAGGAAGAACGATGATTTA
>CAZIQW010000274.1:0-3077 GCA_964541585.1 uncultured Dehalococcoidales bacterium
ACACCCTATCCTACACTCTTTCCCTACACGACGCTCTTCCGATCTCAGTGGCAGCCAGCGCTGAAGCGGGCATAACTCTTTTGCCCTTTATCTGTTCGTAAGATTTCTCATAGTCAGTATATGAAGCCCCGGACATAGAGCGCAAGATTCGTATTCTGTCAGTAATGGGAGGATGCGTGCTAAACGCACTATTTACCGACATCCCTTTTTTATGAAAAGGGTTGCTGATGTACATAGGGGCCGTAGCTTTATTGGCTTTCTTGACCTGGGTGCTGCTGTTCTGTAATTTTTCCAGGGCGGAAGCCAGCCCTTCCGGGTAACGGGTATACAATGCGCCCGATGCGTCCGCCAGGTATTCTCTCCGGCGTGAAATAGCAAAATAGATAATCTGGGCCACAATCGGCGCCAATATCATCAGCACCAGACCGACTACCAGAATAATCAATTGTGCCGCTCCGCCTCCACTGGATGAACTCCTTCTATTACCGCCAGTCATACTGCTGAAGAACAGAATTCGGGAAGCATACCAGGCCAGAATAACGATGCTGCCCAGTAAGATACTGGCTAACATCATAAGCAGGATGTCACGGTTCTTAATATGGGCAATTTCATGTGCAATAACGCCCTGCAATTCATCCCGGTTAAGCTTTTCCAGCAGTCCCGACGTGATGGCCACTGAGGCGCGTTCCGGATTGCGGCCGGTGGCAAAAGCATTTAACGCAGGATCATCGATGATGTATACATCCGGCATTTTCTCCAGGCCGGAGGCTATTTTCATTTCCTCAACTACATTGTAGAGACGGGGATGGTCCTGCGGGCCGATTTTCCTGGCCCCGGACATGGAGAGTATAATGCTGTCTCCCTGGAAAAAGGCGATCAGATTCATGACACCCCAGATGACCAGAGCAATAATGAGGCCGGCAATGGCATTTTCAAAAAACAATAAGCCGAGAAAGTAACCCAGCAAAAGCAGCACCATGCCGAGCATGATTACCAGGACTACTGACCGTATTTGATTAGACCGTATCTGTTCCCACATCGTTATAAACTTAAAATAATATAGTCAAAAGCTTAAAGTCGAAAGTGCAAATTTCCCCTCTCCCCCACACTTAAGCTTTAAGCCTTCAACTTTTAACTCTCTCTTACTCCTTATTGATTCGGGGGATTGAAAGTCACTCTAGGCGCTTCTCTTTCCTCGGCAGTCTTGACCTCAAAGAAATCGCCATGTTTAAAACCGCTCATGCCGGCGACAATATTCGAAGGAAACATCTGAGTTTTGTTATTATATCTCAGTATTGTGTCATTATAATATTGTCTGGAAAAGCTGATTTTATTCTCGGTAGAGGTTAATTCTTCCTGAAGCGCCAGAAAATTTTGATTGGCTTTCAGGTTAGGGTAATTTTCCACTACCGCCAGCAAGCGAGATAACGCTCCGCTCAATTCTCCTTCTGCCTTGGCCCTGTCCGCAACACCGGCGCTGGACAGAGATTGAGCCAGATTACGGGCATTAGTCACGGCTTCCAGAGTCTGCCGCTCGTGCTGCATATATCCTTTTACGGTTTCCACCAGGTTGGGTATCAAATCATAGCGTCTCTTGAGCTGGACATCAATTTGCGCCCAGGCATTCCTGGTCTGGTTGCGCAGGCCTACCAGTCCGTTATAGGTTGCAATATACACGATAATAAGGATGACAATGATGGCGGCAACGATTATGCCGATGATGATTCCAGCTCCCATACAGACCTCCTGAATAATAAATTTGAAATACTAAAACCGAAATTCGAAAAGCTTTAAAGTATAAGCTAATCCTTCTGCTCTTCCGGTTCAAATTCAGCTTCAAGGGCATCACCCAGGAATGAAAGAATGTTTTCTGACCCCGGCTTTCTTTCGGTTCCCATTTGTTTGAGGACCTGATGCAGTTCTCCTCCGTCAAACCAGAGTCCGTCACCAATCGGACAGATGTCAATAAGCACCTGCGACGCCTTACCTATCCAGACCTTATCCATCTTGTGACCGCAAACAGGGCATTTTCTGCGTGCTTCAGTCATTTTGGCCGGCAAAGGCGTCATCAAATCTGAAGAGGACATTTTGGCCCCCTGGGAGGCGATAGCATCAACCAGGAGGTCCAGTTCGCCCGAATCCAACCAGACCCCCAGACATTGAAGGCAATGGTCTATCTCAATATTGTGATATTCAACTACAATTAAATCGCTTTTATCTACCGGACATTGCATTACATGCTTCCTTGGAGTATTCAATTATCAGTGTAAGGACAAATAGTCAAGCATGTCAAGAAGACAGCTTTCCAATCACATCACAACCAACGTACGGCTGGAGAACTTCCGGGACCCTGATGCTGCCGTCAGCTTGCTGGTAGTTTTCCATAACTGAAATGACGACTCTGGGCAATGCCAGACCGGAGCCATTCAGGGTATGCACAAACTCCGGTTTCTTATCAGCGGAAGGTCGATAGCGGATATTAGCCCTTCTGGCCTGGAAATCCTTGCAATTAGAGCAAGAGCTTACCTCCAGCCATTCATTCTGACCGGGAGCCCACATCTCAATGTCATAGGTCTTGGAAGAAGCAAAACCCATATCGGAGGTATTCAGCAATTTTACGCGATGCGGCAGCTTGAGCTTCCGGCAGATATCCTCAGCATCGCCCACCATTTTCTCCAGCTCATCCATCGAGGTCTCAGGCGGTACAAGTTTATACATCTCCACTTTATCAAACTGGTGACCGCGCTTCATACCGCGAGTGTCCTTACCGGCAGACATTTTCTCCCGGCGAAAACAGGCGGTATAGGCAACATAATATAAAGGCAGCTTATCAGCAGGGAGGATTTCCCCGCTATGCAAGCCGGTGATGGGCACCTCGGCAGTGGGTACGAACCAGTAATCCTCCTCGGCGTCATGATAGAGATTATCGGCAAACTTGGGCAGGTTGCCGGAAGCCTGCATGGTATCTCTTTTAACCATATAAGGAAGATAGACTTCCCGGTAGCCATGTTCCCGCGTATGAATATCCAGGAAAGATCGGAAGAGCGTCGTGTAGGGAAAGAGTGTAGGATAGGGTG